>NZ_JBQJIK010000011.1:0-120411 GCF_052078665.1 Inquilinus sp. CA228
GTCCATGGCCGTGTCGACGGCCCGGCGGTCGGCGCCGGCATCGGCGACACCGCGATGCGGTCCGCGGCCCAGCGTCACCACCTCGCGGACCGTCAGCGGGAAGTCCAGCGTCACCTGCTGCGGCAGCACCGCCCGGCGCCGGGCCAGGGCGACCAGGTCCCAGCTTGCGATCGGGGTGCCGTCGAGGGTGACGCGGCCGGACGCCGGCGCGATCTCGCCGCACAGGCAGCGCAGCAGCGTCGACTTGCCGGCGCCGTTCGGGCCGATCACGGCGGTGAAGCGGCCGGGGGCGACGGCGAGGTCGACGCCGTCGAGCAACTGGGCCCGGCCGATGCGGAAGGCGAGGGCTTCGGCCCGGATCATGGCTCGGACCTCCGCCGGCGCAGCAGCAGCGCCAGGAAGACGGGGGCGCCGAGGCCGGTGGTGACGATGCCGATCGGCAGCTCGGCCGGGGCGACCGCGACGCGGGCGACCAGGTCGGAGCCGAGAAGCAGGGCGGCGCCCAGGAGGGCCGAGGCCGGCAGCAGGCCGCGGTGATCGGCGCCGATCACCAGCCGCAGCATGTGCGGCACCAGGAGGCCGACGAAGCCGATCATGCCGCTGACCGCGACCGCGGCGCCGACCGCGAGCGCGACCGTGCCGACCAGCAGGCGGGTCAGCTTCTCGACCGGGAAGCCGAGATGCAACGCCACGGCCTCGCCCAGCAGCATGCCGTTCAGCGCCCGCGCGGCCAGGGCGACGGCGGCCAGCAGCACGAGGGCGAAGGGCAGCACGGCCAGCACCGAGGTCCAGGTCGCGCCGCTGAGGCTGCCCAGGGTCCAGAAGGTGATGGTGCGCATCGCGTTCTCGTCGGCCTTGAACACGACGTAGCCGGTGCCGGTGGCGACCAGCGCGTTCACGGCGATGCCGGCCAGCAGCATCATGGTCACCGAGACCCGGCCCTCCCGCTTCGACAGGCGGTAGACGGCGATGGTGGTGACCAGGCCGCCGAGGAAGGCCGCCAGCGGCAGGGCATAGAGGCGGAGGATGGGGATGCCGGCCAGCGCCGCCGGCAGGCCCAGCGAGATCACCGACACGCCGGCGAAGGCGGCGCCGCCGCTGACCCCGATCAGGCCCGGATCGGCCAGCGGGTTGCGGAACAGCCCCTGCATCATCGCCCCGGAGACGGCCAGGACGGCGCCGACCATGGCGCCGAGCAGCGTCCGCGGCAGCCGGATGGCGTCGATGATGGCGGCATCGCGCGCGGTCACCGCGTCGAGGCTGCCGATCCCGAGATGGTGGCCGATGACCGCCAGCACCTGGCCGACCGGGATGTCCGCCGGCCCGATGCTGATGCTGGCGAGCGCCGAAGCGGCCAGCAGCAGCGTCAGCCCGGCCAGGGTCAGCGACAGGCGCCGGGCCCGCCGCTGCTCCGCCGGGACCGGAAGGACGCCGCTGGTGGCCAAGACCGTCACGAACCCGCGCTCCAGGCCCGGTCGGGCAGGGTGGGCGGGGTCCAGCCGGGATGCAGCACGGCCGCGAGGTCGCGCGCCGCCTGCGGCGTGCGCGGCCCGAAGCCGAGGAGGTAGAGCGAATCCATCGAGATGATCCGGCCCGACTTTGCGGCCGGGGTCTGGGCGAAGACCGGCAGCGCCGCGATCTTCTCCATGCCGCCATTCGGCTCGACGGCATGGCTGGCGATCACCACCACCTCCGGCGCCGCGGCGGCCACCGCCTCGGGCGACAGCGGCTTGTAGCGCTCCATCTCGCCGACCGCGTTGGTGCCGCCGGCCAGGCGGATGATGCCGTCCGCCGCGGTGGCGCTGCCGCCGCCCAGCGGCGCGCCCTGGGTGATCGACAGCACGAACAGCACGCGCGGCTTCGACGGCACCTGGGCGACGGCGGCCGCCACCGTCGCGAAATCGGCACGGACCGCCTGGCTCAGCCCCGGATCGGCCAAGCCGAGCGCCTTCTCCACGCCGACGATCTTGGCGACGACGCCTTCGGCGGTGAAGGCCTCGGGCAGGGCCTCGACCGGCGTGCCGGCGGAGCGGATCTGCTCCAGCACCGCCGGCGGGCCGGCCGACACCGTGGTCAGCACCAGATCCGGGCTCAGCGACAGGATGCCCTCGGCCGAAAGCTGGCGCAGATAGCCGACATCCGGCCGCTCACGGGCGGCGCGCGGGTACAGGCTGGTGGTGTCGACCCCGACGATGCGGTCCTCGGCATGCAGGGCGTAGACGATCTCGGTGATGTCGCCGCCGGCGACGACGACGCGCTGCGGCGGCTCTGCCTGGGCGGGCAGGGCGGCCACGAGCAGCGCCGCGGCGGCGAGGGAGATCAGCGGGCGCATCAGGCGGCGCCCTGGGCGCAGACCCGGGCCACCAGCTCGCGCCAGTCGGTCCGTTCCGGCTGGCCCGGCTTGCGGGCGCCGAACAGCATCGCCATCAGCGTGTTGTCGACGTCGAACAGCTCCAGCGAGGTGACGACGCCGTCCTTGGTCGGCTTGCGCACCACCCAGGCACTGTCGATCCGGTCCTCGCGCAGATGCAGGTTGAAGCCCGGATCCAGCACGTTCAGCCAGGGGCCCATGTCGTGCAGCCGGTGCACCGGGCCGGTGTGGATCTGCAGGCAGCCGGGATTGCCGACGAAGACCATGATCGAGGCGCCCATCGCGGCCGCGTCGGTCAGCACCCGGCGCAGCGCGTCGCGGCCGACCGGCTCGGCCCGCTGCGGCTCGGCCAGGCGCATCGCCTGCAGCCGGTCGAGCCGGTGCGACTTGAGCAGGCCGAAGAACTGGTGCGTGTCCTCCATCGCGTCCCAGCCGGCGCGGAAGCCGGCGACGTCGATCTCGGCATCGTCCAGCACCGCCGGGCGGATCATCTCCTGCGGCGCCAGCAGCGGCGCCTGGTCGGCATGGCGGAAGCGCTCGACCAGGGCGGCGAAGGCGGCACGGTCGCTGCCCTCGGTCAGGTAGATCTTGTGGATCGCGGTGCCGGCGGCGTCGAAGAACTGCAGGCTCGGCTTCGGCCCGGGCTGTGTCGTCTCGGCGCCGCCGACGGCGAAGCCGTGCGCCCAGCGGGTGTAGAACAGCCGCAGGTCGATGTCGGGGCCGAGCGCCAGCCCGACATGGCTGCCGGCCGAGACGTTCTGGTAGCTGCCGGTCTTCTCGTGCACCACGCTCTCGTTGCGGGTCAGCGCCATGACCGGGCCGAGCCCCTCGACCGCCTGCAGGATCGTGCTCCAGTCGCCGCCGATCCGCGTGGTGCCCGCACCGACCTGTGAGGCGACGAGCTCGCCCTCGCTGACGCCCAGCGCCGCAGCGGCGTCGCGGGCGCGCAGCTGCGGCTGCTCGGCACGCAGCGCCGCCCAGCGCGCGGCGAGGGCGGTCGGCGGGGACTGGAGATCAGGTTCGAGGCTCTGCATCATGCTCTCCGATCACCGGTGACGTGGTGCGCCGGCGGCCGGCGGGGTGCGACAGGACATGCGAAAACGCGGCCGAAACATGGGCCGCCTGGACTGCAGAAGCATGACGAGAACCTGTGCGGGCGACGGGTCCTCGCGCAGACCTGGCGGCGGGCGGTGCCCGGCTTGCTGGGGGCGCGAGCGAGAGAGGGCTACTTGGTCAGGATCAGCTTGCTGTTGCGGGTGATCCGCAGGCGGTAGAGTTCCTCGCCGTGCTGGATCGTCAGCTCACGGCGGGCGCCGAACAGGTCGCGTGTGTCGAGGCTGGTGGTGGCGGGCCGCTGCGGCGGCTCGACGGCATGCGCTGTGGGTTGATCCAGCATGGTGTCCCCATCCACGGTGAGATTGATCGGACAAGACGATGTTGAGAGTCATTCTCACATCCAGCCGTGCCGGTCAAGCGATTGCGTGTCATTCCTAATTGCATTTATCGAAAACGCCTCGCATCAATACGGAAACGGGTCCGGAAACCTTGCGAAACGCGATGCTTGGTGCCGGCGGCGTCGACGCGCATATAATGTGGCATCAGCGGTGGCCGGTGAGGGCGGTGCGGATGGAGACAGGGCTGGCGATGACCGAGGTTCAGGAGATCGAACGCAGGCCGGCGGAGCGGCCGGTTCCGCCTTCAGCCGGTCTCCCCATCTGCGAGGACCGCGTGGTCGAGCGCTTCCTCGACCGTCCCGCCGCCCCGCGCAGCGACACCGACTTCCTGCGCCGGCTCAACCGCAGCCTGTTCGACGAGCCCGAGTATCGGCCGAGCGTGCCGAGCCTGCGCAGTCTGCTCGCGGTGGCGGTGGTGGCGCTGCTGGCCGTGGGGGCGGCGGCGCTGATCGGCACCGCCTGGCACGATCTGGGCGGCGGCCGGGCCACGGAACAGGAGGCACGCTGAACCGCGGATCCGGTCCGATGGCCTCAGCTGTCGTATTGCAGCAGCGAAATGATCGGCGCGTCGAGCTTCTGGCGCCCGCCGAGGAAGGACAGCTCGATCAGGCACGCGGCGCCGCGGACATCGGCACCGACCCGGCGCAGCAGCTGGATCGCCGCCGCCATGGTGCCGCCGGTCGCCAGCAGGTCGTCCAGCACCACCACCTTCATGCCCGGCTTGATCGCGTCCGCCTGGATCTCGATCGCGTCCGACCCGTATTCGAGCTGGTAGAGATGGCCGATGGTCTCGCCCGGCAGCTTGCCGCGCTTGCGGCACATCACGAAGCCGCAGCCTAGCACATAGGATAGTGGTGCCGCCGCCAGGAACCCGCGAGATTCGATGCCGACCAGCATGTCCGGTTGCCACTCGCGGACCTTGGCCGCCAAGCTGTCGACGGCATGCCGCCACGCTTGCGGATGGGCCAGAAGCGGCGAGATGTCGTAGAACAGGATGCCTGGCTTGGGAAAATCCGGAATACCGCGTATGTGCGACTTGAGATCCATGAGACGTCCTTGGTTGCGGGCCGGAGCGACCCTGCATCGTAGTGCCTGCGGCCCGAAAGGCAATTCGCAGGTGCGGCAGCCGGCCGCCCTGGGGGCTGCGCGGTGACGACAGCGGCGGCGGCCGCGGACGCCGAGGCCCGGATCGACAGCCGCGTCGAGAGCGGCGTCACCCGCCTGCGCCTGGAAGGGCCGTGGGTGACGCGGGCGGCGGCGCCGCTGGACCGCGAGCTGTCGGAACTGGTGCAGAGTTCGGTCAAGGGCGAGGTGGTGCTGGACCTGTCCGGCGTCACCCGGCTGGACACGGTCGGCGCCTGGCTGGTGCACCGCACCCAGGAGGATCTCACGACGGCCGGCGCCACGGTCCGGGTCGAGGGCGTCTCGGACGACCAGAAGGGCCTGCTCGAGGCCGTGTCGCGGGTCGAGCGCGACGAGCCGATCAAGCATCCCGACCGCAACATCTTGTACGAGCTGGCGTTCCGCACCGGCAGGGCGACCTACCATTTCCGCGACGAGGCCGTGGCGCTCCTCAGCTTCCTCGGCATGCTGGTGGTCAAGAGCATCACCACGCTGCTGCATCCGAGCCGGATCCGCATCACCGCGCTGGCGCACAACATCGAAGCCACCGGCCTCAACGCCATGCCGATCGTCGGCCTGCTGTCCTTCCTGATCGGCGTCGTGCTCGCCTATCAGGGGGCGGACCAGCTCAGCCGCTTCGGCGCCCAGATCTTCGTGGTCAACCTGCTCGGCGTGTCGGTGCTGCGCGAGCTCGGCGGCCTGATCACCGCGATCATCGTCGCCGGCCGCTCCGGCTCGGCCTTCACCGCGCAGATCGGCACCATGCAGGTCAACCAGGAGGTCGACGCGATGGAGACGCTGGGCCTCGACCCGATCGAGGTGCTGGTGATCCCGAGGGTCTTCGCCCTGGCCATCACCCTGCCGCTGCTGACCTTCTACGCCAGCATGATGGCGATCTTCGGCGGCGCGCTGATGTCGTATTTCGTGCTGGACATCAGTGGGCCGCAATTCCTGCAGCAGTTCAAGGCGGCGATCACCGTCGGCACCTTCTGGGTCGGCATGGTCAAGGCCCCGGTCTTCGCCTTCGCCATCGCCATGGTCGGCTGCTATGAGGGGCTCAAGGTCTCCGGCAGCGCCGAGAGTGTCGGCCGCCTGACCACCCAATCCGTCGTCGTCTCGATCTTCCTGGTGATCGTGCTCGACGCCCTGTTCTCCATCCTGTTCGCCACCCTGGGAGTCTGATCATGCACAAGGACCCCCAGGCCCCGCCGCCTGAGGCGCCGGACGACGATGTCGTGATCCGCGTGCGCGGGCTTCGCACCCAGTTCGGCGCCCAGGTGATCCATGACGGGCTGGACCTCGACGTCCGGCGCGGCGAGGTGCTGGGCGTGGTCGGCGGCTCCGGCACCGGCAAGTCGGTGCTGCTGAAGGAGATCATCGGCCTGATCCGGCCCGCCGCCGGGTCGCTCGAGGTGCTCGGCATCGACATGGACCAGGCGGGCGAAGCGGAACGCAGGGCGGTGCAGCGGCGTTGGGGGGTGATGTTCCAGGACGGCGCCCTGTTCAGCTCGATGACCGTGGCCGAGAACATCCAGGTGCCGATGAAGGAGTACACCCGACTGTCGCACCACATGATGGACGAGCTGGCGCGGGTGAAGATCGCCATGGCCGGCCTGGCCTGCAGCGCCGGCATCAAGCATCCCTCCGAGCTGTCCGGCGGCATGCGCAAGCGCGCGGCGCTGGCGCGGGCGCTGGCGCTGGACCCGGAGATCCTGTTCCTCGACGAGCCGACTGCGGGCCTCGACCCGATCGGCGCCGCCGCCTTCGACGAGCTGATCTCGGAGCTGCAGCGCAGCCTCAAGCTGACGGTGTTCATGGTCACCCACGACCTCGACAGCCTGGTCACGATCTGCGACCGCATCGCCGTGCTGATCGACAAGAAGGTCGTGGTCGACACCTACGAGAACCTGCTCAAGGTCGACCATCCCTGGATCCAGGAATATTTCCACGGGCCGCGCGGCCGCGCCGCGGCGGCCGAGCATGCCGCCCTGGAGCGTGCGCATACGGGGGCGGAGGGCTGAGATGGAGACGCGTGCGAGCTATGTCGCCGTCGGCAGCTTCGTCCTGATCCTGATGGTCGGGCTGGTGGTGTTCGCCGTCTGGCTCGGCGGATCGGGGCTGCGCGAGAACGCGGAGCGCTACCTGATCTACTTCTCCGGCAACGTCACCGGCCTGCAGGAGGGCAGCCAGGTGCGCTATCGCGGCATCCCGGTCGGCGCGGTCGAGGACATCCAGATCGACCCGTCCAATGTCGAGCGGGTGCAGGTCCGGATCGCGGTCCGGCCGAACACCCCGATCGTCAAGGGCAGCGTGGCGTCGCTCGAGATCCAGGGCCTGACCGGCGGCGCTTTCGTCCTGCTCAGCGGCGGCGTCCAGGGCGCGTCGCGGCTGGACAAGGAGGAGGGCAAGGAATACGCCGTCATTCCTTCGCGCCAGTCCGGGCTGCAGGCGATCGTCGACACCGTGCCGCAGCTGCTCGACCGGCTGTCGGACATCTCGCGCGAGGTCCAGCGGATCTTCTCCGAGGACAACGTCCGCAACATCTCCGAGGTCCTGGCCAATGTGAACACCCTGACCGCGGCGCTGGCGCAGCGTTCGGCCCAGCTGGCGAGCACGATCGAGCGGATCGACACGCTGACCCAGAATGTCGACGGGCTGGTCACCGACGCCCGGGCGGACCTGAACAAGCTCACCACCGGGGCGACCGGCTTCCTGTCGACCACCGACACCCAGGTCAACGCCGCGGTGGCCGACGCCCGGGCGATGATCGCCTCGCTGCGCCAGAGCGCCGAGGACGTGGCCAAGCTGCTGAAGCAGTCCGGCCCGGGGGTGGAGAGCTTCTCCACCGACGGGCTGTACGAGATCACCCAGCTGATCACCCAGCTCCGCGGTCTGACCGACAACCTGAACCGGACCCTGTCCCGGCTCGACCGCAGCCCGGCCCAATTCCTGTTCGGCGGTTCGTCCAGCGGCGTGCCGCCGCAAGGTACCTCGAGGTGAAGATGAGCGTCTCCCCCCTGTCCCGGCGCCTTTTCCTGCGGCAGGCCGCTGTCTCCTCGGCCGCAGTCGGCCTCGTCGGCTGCGGCGGGATCAGCGCGCTGGCCCCGCCGGCGCCGCAGGTCTACGAGCTGACGCCGAAGAACACCTTCGACCCCGGCCTGCCGAAAGCCAGCTGGCAGCTGCTGGTCGACATGCCGACCGCCAATGCCGGCATCGACACCGACCGGATCGCGATCAGCGAGACCCAGACCTCGCTCGACTATTTCGCCAAGGTGGCCTGGGTCGACCGGGCCCCGGCGATGGTCGTCGGCCTGCTGGTCGAGAGCTTCGAGAACACCGGCAAGATCGTCTCGGTCGGCCGCCAGATCTCCGGCCTGCGCGCGAACTACGTGCTGCAGCCCGAGATCCGCGAGTTCCGGGCCGAGCGTTGGGAAGGCCAGCCCTACCGGGTGCGGGTGCGGATCGGCGTCAAGCTGGTGCGCTTCCCGCAGCGGACGATCATCGGCGGCGAGAGCTTCGAGCGGGTGGTGGACGTGCAGGGGCCGGAGTTCACGGATGTGATCCGGGCCTGGGACGACGCCCTCGGCGGTGTGCTGAAGCAGGTGGTCGAGTGGACGCTGCGCACCGGCGAGCGCGATGACCGCGCCGCGGGCCGGCCGCGGCGGTAGGGAGCGCGCCCCGAATTGGGGGCCTGGACGGGATCGTAGGCTTCCGTTTCCAGCAAGGATTTCTGGATATTCCATAATATATGGATATTATGGAGAATATACCAAGGAGTCCCGCCATGCGCAGCTTCACGACCTCGGACCTGAACAAGCAGGTGGGTGAAATCACCGAAGCGGCCCGGAAGGGGCCTGTCGTGATCACCCACCATCGCAAACCCAAATTCGTCCTGATGTCGATGGAGCACTACGACCGGCTTCGTGGCACTGATGATCCACGCCGGGCCTACGGCGTCGGGGAGACGCCCACCGATATTGCGGCCCAATTCGCCGACGAGCTCGACAGGCTGGCTCGCGGCGAAGGGTATGACGATGAAGCCTGAGGATCTGAAGTCCGGCGTCATCGTTGACTATCCGTATCTCTGGCGCTGGCAGCAGGAGCGGGGCGAAACCGAGGGCCGGAAGGACCGCCCCGTCTGCGTCGCCATCGCGCTTCGCCGGCTCGATTCCAGTAAGACCTATCTTGCGCTGTTGGCGATATCCGGGACACCGCCGCAGCCCGGCCGCCGCACCCTGGAACTCGCCGAGATCGAATGCCGGCGCGCCGGCATCAAAACCTGGAAGGCGGCTTGGATCTACATCGACGAATACAACTTCGATATCGCGGAATGGTCCTATTATCTCGACCTGTCCCAGGAGCCGCGCGGCCGATTCAGCAAGTCCTTCATGATGAAGCTGGCCGCCGAATGCAGCCCTTTCTTTAAGACACGGCAATCCCGCGTCGATCGTACGGATTGAGTTGTCGCCGGGCGCCTGCACGGAACGGACAACGCGCCTTGTCCGGCGGGCCGGCCGTCGAAATGGTGGCGCTGCAGCGGCCCCGGTCAGCGAGCACGGGCCGGAGGCTCGGTCAGCGGGTGACGGTCTGCCAGAAGAAGAAGGCGATGACGCCGATGATGATGACCCACTCTGCACCCATGATCCGGTCCATCCCCGTGTTTCTTGCCGTCCTTCATAGCACGGCATGGCGCGATCGCAAGGCGCTCGCGGCTGCGTCGTGCCGGGCCGATGTTCGCAAATGAAAATATTGGCATCGTTTCCGCTTCCCGATTAGCATTCTTGTTCGTCCAGCCAGGGGAAGAAGAGCGGCCATGAACGCCACGGCGCGGCAGAGCCAGATCGTCGATCTGGTCCGCCAGGAGGGCTATGTCACGGTCGAGACCCTGGCCGACCGCTTCCAGGTGACGCCGCAGACCATCCGCCGCGACATCTCGCTGCTGCAGGACCGGGCCCTGCTGCGGCGCTTCCACGGCGGCGTGACGGCGCCGGGCAGCGTCGAGAATTTCGCCTATTCGACCCGGCAGGTGCTGTGCCTGGAGGAGAAGCGCCGGATCGCCCGGCTGGTGGCGCGGCAGGTGCCGGACAACGCCTCGCTGTTCCTCAACATCGGCACGACGACGGAGGAGGTGGCCCGGGCGCTGCTGGGCCATCGCGGCCTGCGGGTGATCACCAACAACATCAATGTCGCGAACATCCTGTATTCGAATGCGAGCTGCGAGGTGATCGTCGCCGGCGGCGTGGTGCGGGCCCGGGACGGCGGCATCGTCGGCGAGGCGACGCTCGACTTCGTCCGCCAGTTCAAGGTCGATGTCGGGATTATCGGCATCAGCGGCATCGACGGGGACGGCACGCTGCTCGACTACGACTACCGCGAGGTGCGGGTGGCGCGGGCGATCATCGACAATTCGCGCCAGGTGTTCCTGGTGACCGATCACACCAAGTTCGGCCGCAACGCCATGGTACGGCTGGCCTCGATCGGCGAGATTCACGCCCTGTTCACCGACCGGGCCCCGCCGGCGCCCTTCAGCGAGGCGATCGCCGCCACCACCTGCCGCGTCCACGTCGCCGACTAGCGCCGATTCGGGGCTGGGCCGGCGGCGTCCTCAGATCACCTTGTCCTGCTGCAGCCGGGAAACCAGATCCCTGGCCGCCCGGGCGGCGAGATCGGCGAAATTGCTGTTCGAGCCGCCGCGCGCGACGGCCTCGCCCTTCCAGATGGCGGCGCCGCCGCCCGCCTCCTGCATTGTGGCGTCGTAGCGGGCCGTCGGCTCCTCGACCCAGCGGCCGCCCGTCGTCATCCCGGCGAAGGGGCCGGGATAATAGCCGAAGCCGTAGCCGTAATACGGGAAGAACGGGTCACCGACATAGGTCGGCGGCAGGTAGCGGGCGACCGTGGCGCGCTGGTCGACGGCGATGCGCAGCACGGCGCGCACGCCGGCCGCCCGGATCGCGGTGGTCTCGGCGGCCGGGCCGCCGGGCCGGGTCGGCGGCGCCAGGTCGATCATCCGCCGGGCCTGCACGCCGCGGGCGGCGAGCTCGGCGACGGCCGCGCTCTCCAGGGCTTCGCGTTCCCCGAGCCGCGGCGTCTCCGCGACCACCACGATCGAGCGGATCGGCGGCCCGCCGCGATAGGCGGGGTCGACATAGCCGGCCACCTGCGTCTGCGCGCAGGCGCCGAGGAGCAGGGCGGTCAGGGCAAGGACAAGGGCGCGCATGACGCCTCCTGAGAATCGGTCTCAAAGAGATGGCGCAGCGGATCGCAGCCGCCAAGGACCATTGTTACGGTTGTGACAAATTTGTCTCTCACCCGGGAGGACCGAAGCAGAGAGGCGCCCGTCGCCCCATGCGGCGGCTGGGCTTACGGGGGCTTCTTGTGTATTAGGGCGAGGTATTCGGGGCCGTCCGGGGGGAATAATGGCCGTTGCGAGGAAGATTGCCATAGCCGTTGCCGCTGCCGTCATCTCGGCCGGCACTGTCGCAGCGACGACGGGAACGGCGACGGCCAGCCCGTGGGCGGAGCCGGGCGATTCGACCCTGCGCAACGACATCCACATCCTGGAGAACTTCCGGCTCATCGACGGCGTGCTCAGCGCCTGGCCGCTGCCTTGGGCCCAGATCACCTATCGCCTGGCCAAGGCCGACCGGGATTCGCTGCCGGCCTATGCCCAGGCGGCGCTCGACCGCGTCCGGGCCCGGGCCGCGTCCGAGACCCGGCAGGGCCAGCTGCACGCCGAGCTGCGGGCCGACCTGACCAACCAGCCCGCTTTGGTGCGCGGCTTCGACTACACGGCGCGGCAGCGGGGCGAGATCTCCACGTCCTTCGAATATATGGGCGATTCGACCGCGCTGCGGCTGTCGCTGGGCGCCTATTCCCGCTTCATGAAGGGCGACAGCCCCTGGTACTACGGCGGCGAGGATTCGTTCCAGGCGTCGCTCGACGGCACCTATCTCGCCCAGCGGATCGACAACTGGATCCTCTATGCCGGCTGGCTCGATACGTGGTGGGGGCCGGGCGAGACCACCAGCCTGATCCTCTCGACCAACGCCCGGCCGTTCCCGAAGGTCGGCTTCATGCGGTCCAACCCGCATGCCTTCGAGACGCCGTGGCTGAGCTGGATCGGCCCCTGGCAGTTCACCGGCTTCCTCGGCGTCCTGCCGGACGACCGGCTCGTCACCAACCCGCTGATGTTCGGGCTGCGGCTGTCGATCAGCCCGATCCCGGGGCTCGAGCTCGGCGGCTCGCGCATCATGATGTTCTGCGGCAGCGGCCGGCCCTGCGGCCCCGGCACCTTCTTCGACGGCTTCTTCGGCAACACCAACGTCGATGATCCTGCACTGCAGGCCCTGGATCCGGCCAACCAGATTGCCGGATTCGACGCCCGCTACAGCACCCAGATCTTCGGCCAGCCCTTCGAGATCTATGGCGAGCTGACCGGTGAAGACGCGGCCTTTTCCGACGTCGGCATTCCGCTGCCGTCGCGGAACGCCGGCGTGCTGGGCGCCTCGCTGTGGAACGGCTGGGGCGACGACGGCGCGACGTGGAAGGTCAATGTCGAGTATTCGAATTCGACCGCGAACTTCCTGAACGACAAGATCTACGGCTACTTCTACGAGAGCGGCGCCTATCCGGACGGCTACCGCTTCTACCAGCGCTCGATGGGCGACAGCCTCGACAGCGACGCCGAGCTGTTCGGCGTCACCGGCACCTTCGTCGACGCCCACAACTGGACCTACAAAGTCTCCTATTCCCACGCCTATCTGAACCCGCGGAACAACCCGAACAACACGGTCACCCAGACCAAGGAAACCATCAATTTCGTCGATCTCGGCGTCTCGATCCCGCTGCGGCGCAACACGGTCGGCATCAATCTGCGGCTGCAGGACGACTCGCCGAACAGCCCGGGTGAGCAGAAGCCGATGGCGGCGCTGGGCCTTTCGACGACGATCCGCTTCTGACCGGCGTCGGCGGGCCTCTCAGGGCTCCTCGAGCCGGACGACGTCGTCCTCGCCGAGATAGGGGCCGGTGCGGACCTCGATCAGTTCGAGGTCGATCTTGCCGGGGTTCTCGAGCTTGTGGTCGGTGCCGATCGGCAGGTAGACGGCCTCGTTCTCGCGCAGGATGCGGGACTGGCCCTCCATGGTGACGCGGGCGGTGCCGGACAGCACGACCCAGTGCTCGGAGCGGTGGTAGTGGCGCTGCAGGGCGATCGCCTGTCCCGGGTGGATCAGGACGCGCTTGACCTGGAAGCGGTTGCCGGCATGCAGCGACTTGACGGTGCCCCAGGGCCGGTAGATCTCGCGATGGATTACAGCCTCGGGCCGCTTGGCCGCCTTGAGCCGGTCGGTGACGGCCTTGACGTCCTGGACGTGGTCCTTGGCGGCGACCAGCACCGCGTCGTCGGTGGCGATGACGATGGCGTCGTCGAGGCCGATCACGGCGGTGAGGATGCCGTCGGAGCGGACCAGGCAGTTGCGCGAGGACAGGGTCAGGGCGTCGCCCTGGGTCAGGTTGCCGTCGGCGTCGCGGTCGCCAATCTCCCACAGCGACGACCAGGAGCCGACATCGGTCCAGCCGATCGCGGCCGGGACGATGCCGGCGCGGTCGGTCTTCTCCATCACCGCATGGTCGATCGAGATCGAGGGGGCCTGGACGAAGGCGGCGGCGTCGAGGCGCAGGAAGGTGAGGTCGCGGGTGGCGGCCTTGAGCGCGGCGTCGGCGGCGGCGAGGACCTGGGGCGCGTGGCGGGCGCATTCGGCCAGGTACTGTCCGGCGGTGAACAGGAAGATGCCGGCGTTCCACAGGTGGCGGCCTTCGGCCAGGAAGCGCTCGGCGGTCTCGCGCGGCGGCTTCTCGACGAAGCGGGCGACGGTGCGGGCACCGGGGGCGCACGCGATGTCGTCGCCGGGCAGGATGTAGCCGAAGCCGGTCTCGGGCGCGGTCGGCTGCATGCCGAAGGTCATCAGATGGCCGGCGCGGGCGGCCGGGGTCGCCATGGCGATGGCAGCGCGGAAGCCCTTGGGGTCGGCGATGTGGTGGTCGGCGGGCAGCACCAGCATCAGGGTGTCGGGGTCGCGGTCGGCCAGGAAGCGGGCGGCGACGGCGACGGCCGGGGCGGTGTTGCGGGCCGAGGGCTCGAGGATGATGGCATCGGGGAAGACGCCGATCTGGCGCATCTGCTCGGCGACGATGAAGCGGTGGTCGTCGGCGCAGATGAACACCGGCGGGGCGAAGCCGTCGGCCTCGCCGACCCGGGCCACCGTCTCCTGGATCATGGTGCTGCCCGACACCAGCGGCAGGAACTGCTTGGGATAGCCGGCCCGCGACAGCGGCCACAGCCGCGTCCCCGAACCGCCGGACAACACCACCGGCACCACCGCCTGGCTGCCGGGCTGCGTCGTGGTCACCGGCCGGTCGACCGTCTTCGCCTTCGCCATGACCTTCTGTCCCATCAATCTCGATTGGGACGCTTATCGGCCATCCGGCCCGGCCGGTTCAAGCCCGCCGCGTCCTGAGCCGTCCGTTGACAGTGGCCGAACAATCATCCGACAATTTGAGCTGAACAAAGAGTCGGGATCGCGGCGCGGCACCGCCCCCGACAGCCAAATCGCCGTGGAGGAGAGCTCATGACTGGTACGTTGCAGCGCGCCCTGCTGGGCGCGGTCCTGGCAATCGCGATCGCCCTGCCGGCGGCGGCGCAGGACAAGAAGACCATCCTGACATCGGTGCCCAGCCTCGGCTTCCCGTTCTTCGTCCACATGATGAACGAGCTGAAGGCCGAGGCGGAGAAGCTGGGCGTCGCCTCGGTCGAATCCGACGGCCAGAACAGCGCGCCGAAGCAGACCGCCGATGTCGAGGCGGCGATGGTGCAGAAGGTCGACGGCATCGTGATCAGCCCGATCGACGTCAACGCCATGGCGCCGGTGCTGACCGAGGCGGTGGAGGCCGGCGTGCCGGTGGTGACCATCGACCGCCGCGTCACCGGGGTCGACGGCATCCTGGCCCATGTCGGCGCCGACAACGTGCTGGGTGGCGAGGCCCAGGCGAAATGGCTGATCGACAGCTATCCGAACGGCGCCACCATCGTGAACCTGCAGGGCCAGCCCGGCGCCAGCCCGGCGATCGACCGCAACAAGGGCCTGCACAACGTCCTCGACGCCCACAAGGACAAGTACAAGATCGTGGCGGAGCAGACTGCCAACTTCGCCCGCGACCAGGGGCTGAGCATCACCGAGACGATCCTGGCCGGCCTGTCGACGCCGCCCGACGTGATCGTCGCCGCCAATGACGACATGGCGCTCGGCGCGCTCGAGGCGGTGCGCGGCCGCAACCTGCAGGACAAGATCAGGATCATCGGCTTCGATGCGCTGCCGGAGGCGCTGGGCAGCATCCGCGACGGCGGCCTGGCCGGCACCATCGAGCAGTTCCCGGGCGGCCAGAGCCGCAAGGCGGTCGAGGTGCTGGTCGACTATCTGAAGACCGAGAAGAAGCCGGACCCGTCGCTGATCCTGCTGACCCCGATCGCCATCACCAAGGCCAATCTCGACAAGGCCGAGCGCATCGGCGAGGTGAAGTAGGACGGGGATGGGCCGTAGGTTGGGTTCGCGGTATCGCGAACCCAACAGAACAGCCGGAAAGTGTTGGGTTCGCCACGGCGAACCCAACCTACGCCGCATCGCAGGAACACCATGACCGAACCGCTGCTGCGCATGACCGCGATCACCAAGCGCTTCCCGGGCGTCGTCGCCCTGGACGGCGTCGGGCTGGAGGTCGCGGCCGGTGAGGTGCATGGCCTGCTCGGCGAGAACGGAGCCGGCAAGTCGACGCTGCTGAAGATCCTGTCCGGGGCGCAGGCGCCGGACGGCGGCAGCATCGTCTTCGCCGGCGAGACGGTCAGCTTCGCCGCGCCCTACGAGGCGCAGCGGCGCGGCATCGTCACGATCTATCAGGAGTTCAACCTGATCCCGAGCCTGACGGTGGCGGAGAACATCCTGATCGGGCGCGAACCGGGCCGGGCCGGGCTGGTCGACTGGGGCGCGATGCACCGGGCGGGGAAGGCGGCGCTGGACCGGATCGGCCTGGCCATCGACCCGCGCCGGCTGGTGCGCGACCTCAGCGTCGCCGAGCAGCAGATGGTCGAGATCGCCCGCGCCCTGTCGATGGAATCGCGGGTGATCGTGATGGACGAGCCGACCTCCGCCCTGAGTTCCACCGAGGTCGACCGGCTGATGGCGATCATCCGCGCCCTGCGCGGCCAGGGTATCGCCGTGATCTACGTCACCCACCGGCTGGACGAGGTGATGACGGTGTGCGACCGGGTCACCGTGCTGCGCGACGGCAGGCTGGTCGGCGATGCGGCGGTCGCCGCGATCACGGTCGACGACATCATCCGGATGATGGTCGGCCGCGACCTCGGCGCCCTGGCCCGGATCGAGGGCGGCGCGGCCCAGGGCGGCCCGCCGGCGCTGCGGGCCGAGGGCATCGCCACCGAGCGCAGCGCGCTGAATCCGCACGCCACGGTGCTGCACGATGTGTCGCTGGCGGTGCAGCGCGGCGAGATCCTGGGCATCGCCGGGCTGGTCGGCGCCGGGCGGACCGAGCTGGCCCGCGCCATTTTCGGCGCCGACGCCCGCACCGGCGGCCGTGTCCTCGTCGAGGACAGACCGGTCGACATCCGGTCGCCGGCCGACGCCATCCGGCACGGCATCGGCCTGGTGCCGGAGGACCGCAAGCAGCAGGCGCTGTTCCTGTCGCTGGCGGTCCGCAGCAACCTCGCCATCGCCGCGCTCGGCAAGCTGGCGGGTCTGTTCGGCTACGTCTCGGACAGCAAGGAGCGGGGGCTGGTCGAGGAGTATCGCCGGGCGCTCGGCATCCGCATGGCGGGGCCGGAGCAGCAGATCGCCAACCTGTCCGGCGGCAACCAGCAGAAGGTGGTGCTGGCCCGCTGGCTGGCGCTGCGGCCGAAGGTGCTGATCGTCGACGAGCCGACCCGCGGCATCGACGTCGCCGCCAAGGCCGAGGTGCACCAACTGCTCGGCCGGCTGGCGCGGGAGGGCATCGCTGTCATCGCCATCTCCTCGGAGCTGCCGGAGGTGCTGGCGATCAGCGACCGCATCGTCACCATGTGCGAGGGCCGGATCACCGGCGAGGTCGGCCGCGCGGAGGCCGACGAGGAAACGCTGATGCGGCTGATGACGCGCCGCCGGGCGGCATAGGAAAGACCAGGATGGCGCAGGGCACGACACTTCCGGACCGGGGCGGATTCGACCTGTTCGGGCTTCTGGCGCGGTTCGCGCCGCTGATCTTCCTGGTGGTGCTGATGGCCGGCTTCGCTATCGCCGAGCCGCGCTTCATCTCCACCGTCAACCTGCTGAACGTGCTGCGCCAGGTCTCGATCTACGGGCTGCTGGCGATCGGCATGACCTTCGTCATCCTGACCGCCGGCATCGACCTGTCGATCGGCGCCGTGCTGGCCTTCTGCGGCCTGGCCGCCGCGATCGTGGCCAAGGGCAGCGCCACCGGCAATTTCGCGCTCGGCAGCGAGGAGGCGCAGGGCTGGGGCTGGGGCGCCGCCGCCCTGGTCTCGATCCTGCTCGGCATGGTCGCCGGCGCGGTGCAGGGCTTCGGCATCACCCGGCTGAAGGTGCCGCCCTTCGTGGTCACGCTGGGCGGCATGTCGGCCTTCCGCGGCGCCGCGCTGCTGCTGTCCGGCGGTGGGCCGATCAGCGGCTTCGACGCGGATTTCCGCTACTGGGGCCAGGGCAAGATCCTGGAGATCCCGGTGCCGGTGCTGGTGTTCCTGGGCTTCGCCGTGCTGGCCCATCTGGTGCTGCGCTACAGCCGCTTCGGCCGCCAGGTCTATGCCGTCGGCGGCAATCCGGAGGCGGCGCGGCTGTCCGGGCTGAAGGTGCGGCGAGTGCTGCTCAGCGTCTACGTCATCATGGGCTTCTTCGTCGGGCTCGGCGCCTTCGTGCTGTCGGCCCGGCTGAACTCGGCCGAGGCGGTGGCGGGGCAGGGCTACGAGCTGACCGTGATCGCCTCGGTGGTGATCGGCGGCACCAGCCTGTTCGGCGGCATCGGCACCATCTTCGGCACGGTGATCGGCACCGTGCTGATCGGCGTGCTGCTGAACGGCCTCGTGCTGCTGAACGTCTCCTCCTACATCCAGCAGATCATCATCGGCGTGATCATCGTGCTGGCCGTGGCCTTCGACACCTTCGCCAAGTCGCGCCGCCGCCGGGTGTAGCCGCCGCTGATTTTTTCGCGGACGATGTCGAAAGGCCTTCTGCCGGCCCGTCATGGGGGTGAGCGAGATGCGCTCGACCCATGCGATGGAGACGATCATGCAGTACGCCTTGCTGTTCCAGCAGACTCCCGAGGAGTTTGCCGCCCGCAGCGACCCGCAAAAGCACGCCGCCTTCTGGGCCGCCTTCATGCCCTATATGACGGCGCTGAAGGAGGCCGGCCTCGTGGTCGCCGGCGCCGGGCTGGAGCCGCCCGCCACCGCCACCTCGATCCGCATCGGCGGCAGCGGGCGGCAGGTGCAGGACGGTCCCTTCGCCGACACCAAGGAGCAACTCGCCGGCTTCTTCATCATCGAGGTGCCGAACCTGGACGTGGCGCTCGACTGGGCCTCGCGCTATCCGGGCGGCCCGGGCGGCGGGGTCGAGGTGCGGCCGGTGGCGCCGCCGAAGCCGCAGCAGTGAGCCAGGAGGCGCGCCGCACGGTCGAACGGGCGGCGCGTGACTCCTACGGCCGGCTGGTGACCTTCCTGGCCGCCCGGTCGCGCGACATCGCGGCGGCCGAGGACGCGCTGGCCGACGCCTTCCGGGTGGCGCTGGAGACCTGGCCGCGCGACGGCGTGCCGGATCGGCCGGAAGCCTGGCTGCTGACCGCGGCGCGGCGCCGGCTGATCGACGGCGCCCGCCACCTCCAGGTGTGGGCGCAGGCCGTGCCCGATCTCCGCATCGTGGCGGAGGAGGCCGAGGCCCTGGCCGAGGTCGACAGGTTCCCGGACGAGCGGCTCAAGCTGCTCTTCGTCTGCGCCCATCCGGCGATCGACCCGGCGATCCACACTCCGCTGATGCTGCAGACTGTGCTGGGGCTCGACGCGGCGCGCATCGCCTCGGCCTTTCTGGTCAGCCCGTCGGCCATGGGCCAGCGCCTGTCGCGCGCCAAGGTGAAGATCCGCGACGCCGGCATCGGCTTCGAGCTGCCGGAGGCGAAGGAGCTGCCGCCGCGGCTCGACGCGGTGCTGGAGGCGATCTACGCCGCCTATGGCAGCGGCTGGGACGATGTCGCCGGCGCCGATCCGCGCCGCCGGGGCCTGGCGGCGGAGGCGATCGATCTCGGCCGGATGCTGCGGCCGCTGTTGCCGGCCGAGCCGGAGGTGGAAGGGCTCCTTGCCCTGATGCTGCTTTGCGAGGCCCGGCGGGAAGCGCGCCGCAGCCCGGCCGGCGACTATGTCCCGCTGTCGGAGCAGGACACCGCGCGGTGGGCGAAGCCCATGATCGCGGAGGCGGAGCGGATCCTGTCGGCCGCCGCCCAGGACCGCCGGTTCGGGCGGTTCCAGCTCGAGGCCGCGATCCAGTCGGTGCACGCCCAGCGGGCCCGGACCGGCCGGACCGACTGGGAGGCGATCGCCCAGCTGTATGAGGGGCTGGTGCGCCTGGCCCCCACCATCGGCGCGCTGGTCGGACAGGCCGCCGCCGTCGCCGAGGCGCGCGGCGCCGCAGTTGGATGGGTGCTGCTGGAGGGGCTCCCGGCCGAGGCGGTGGCGAGCTATCAGCCCTACTGGGCTCTGGCGGCCCATCTGCGGCGGCGGCTCGGCCAGCCGGCGGACGCGGCCTATGAGCGTGCCGTCGGCCTGTGCGAGGACCCGGCGATGCGGGCGTTCCTGCTGCGGCGGTGGCGGGACCGATCCTAGGGGGCCACGGCTTCTTCCCCGATCATCCGGTCGAGGTTGCCGTTGAGGCGCCGCAGCAGGCCGCACAGGGCTGCGACCTCGTCGTCGCTGAACCCCTGCAGCAGCGCGTCGCGACCCTGCTGCAGCGCCTCGCGCAGGGCGGGCAGCTTCGCCCGGGTCGCCTCGGTCAGGGAGATCAGGTTGCTCCGGCGGTCATGCGGATCGGGTGTGCGCCGGATCAGCCCGTCGCGCTCCATCCTGGCCAGCATCTGCGCCATCGACGGCTGCTCGACGCCGGCAAGACGCGCCAGCTCCTTCTGCGGCATCGCCCCGCCATCCCGCAGCAGATAGAGCACCGGCACCTGGCCGGCACTGAAGCCGAGCGGCTTCAGGCGGCGCTCCGCAAGCCGCAGCAGGGCCCGCGAGGCCATGTTGATCAGCGGCGCCGGCGTGTCGAACAGATCCCAGTCGGTCACTTGAATAGGGGCCTATCTTAATTATATAGGTGCCTATATATATCGAAGCATGAGCTCTCCGTCCATGACCCGATCTCCCCGCATCGCCATCATCGGCGCCGGCCCGGGCGGCCTGACCCTGGCCCGCATCCTCCATCTCGCCGGCATCCAGGCGACCGTGTTCGAGCGCGAGGACCACGCGCTGGCGCGGCCGCAGGGCGGTACCCTCGACCTCCATGCCGAGTCCGGCCAGCTTGCGCTCCACCGCGCCGGATTGGCCGGGGAGTTCCGCCGGATCGCGCGTTATGAGGACCAGGGCAGCCGGGTCTACGACAAGACCGGCGTGCTGCTGTTCGCCGACGATGCCGATGGCGGCGACCGCCCCGAGGTCGACCGGACCGCGCTGCGGCAGGTGCTCCTGGCCTCGGTGCCTGGCGAGACCATCCGCTGGGGCCATGCCGTCCGCGATGTGCGGTCCCGCGAGGACGGGACCTATGATCTGGTCCTCGACGGCGGCACGGCCGGCCCGTTCGACCTCGTGGTCGGCGCCGACGGAACCTGGTCGCGGGTTCGGCCGCTGGTCTCGCCCTATGCGCCGCAATACACCGGCCTGACCTTCATCGAGTTCGGCATCGACGACGTCGACGACCGCCACCCCGCGCTGTCGCGGCTGGTCGGGCGCGGCAAGATGGACGCCCAGGGCGACGGCCGCGCGCTGATCGTGCAGCGCAACGGCAACGCCCATCTGCGCGGCTATGCGATCTTCCGCGTTCCCGCCGACTGGGCGGCCGCGACCTTCGACTTCTCCTCGCCGGCCTCCGCCCGTACCCGGCTGGCGGCGGAGTTCGCGGGATGGGCGCCGGAGCTGGTCGACCTGATCCGCGCCGGCAACGACCATATCGTGCCGCGGCCGATCCATGCGCTGCCGGTCGGGCATCGCTGGGCGAACCGCGTCGGCGTCACTCTGCTCGGCGACGCCGCCCATGTCATGTCGCCCTTCGGGGGCGAGGGCGTGAACGCCGCCATGCTCGACGCCGCCGAGCTGGGCCGCCATCTCGCCGAGGCCGCGGATTGGACGGATGCCGTCCGACGCTACGAGACCGAGATGTTCGCGCGTGTCGTGGAGCCGGCCGGCCGGGCTGCGGAGGCCGTCGCCACGGAGCTGTCGCATATCGGCCTGGAGCTCACGCTCCGGCAGATGAGTGAGCATGCCGCCGGGCGTTAGTCCCAGAGCGCCATGGTGTCCGCGATCCGCTGTCGGGCGGTGGCGACCACCGCGTCGGAGACTGTCGGACGGGTGAGGAACTCGGCCCAGCTGAACAAATCCGCCAGCGTCGCC
Source organism: Inquilinus sp. CA228 (assembly GCF_052078665.1). NCBI lineage: Bacteria > Pseudomonadati > Pseudomonadota > Alphaproteobacteria > Rhodospirillales > Rhodospirillaceae > Inquilinus > Inquilinus sp. CA228. Next base: position 21,647 of record NZ_JBQJIK010000011.1, read on the forward strand.
ATCCGATGCCACTCCGCCGGCAGGGCGCCGCCCGCCGTGCGGTAGCCGGCGGCGACGGCGTCGGGGAAGCCGGGACGGGACCCGAGCGGCGGCCGCAGCAGGTTGCCGAAATCGAAGAACGGGCTGCCGGCGAAGACGAATTCCCAGTCCAGCACGGCGGCCACGGTCCAGCTATCCGGCCCTGGACGGACCAGGATGTTGGTGCCGCCGAAATCGGAATGGGTCAGGCAGGGCGGGCCGGGCCAGCGGTCGAGCAGCCCGGCCTCGCGCTCGGCGAAGCCGACCAGCCGGTCGGCCAGGTCGCGGCCGAGGCGGTCGCCGCCGGGCCCGTCGACCAGCACAAGGCGGAGGAATCCGATCAGCCCGGCCCCGCCGGCATCGGCCGGCTCGGCCACGGCCAGCGAGGCGTCGAGGAAGCCGCTGCGATCGAAGGTCACGGCATGGATCGCCGCCAGGGCCGCGCCCACGGAGCGGGCCAGCGGCAGCAACGCCGCGTCGTTCAACCCGCGGGCGGCCTCGTCCAGTTGCCGGCCCTCGATCCATTCCAGCAGGGCGAAGGGCAGGCCAGTGGCCGGGTCGTCGCCGCTGCCCAGCAGCCGCGGGGCGGGCAGGCCACGGTTGGCGGCGAGGCCATGGATCGTCCGTTCCTTCGCCGCCTGCGCCGGGTCGCGCTAGAACAGCCGCAGCACCACCGGCGGATGGCCGTCGAGGTCGAGGCGGAGATTTGTGTTGGCAAGGCCGCCCGACAGCTCGGTGACCCGCAGCACCGCCGGCCGGCCGGGCAGGGACCGGACCAGCGCGGACGCCTCGTCGGGGCTGAGGACGACCGCCGGATACGGCCTCGACCAGCTCTCGCGCACGATCCGCTACCGGGCCAGGGCGCGGGCGACCCGATCGGCCATGGCCGGCACCTCCGCCAGGTCGTGATAGAGGCCGAAGCCGAAGCGCAGCCGGTCGTCGCGGTGGTCGACGACGATGCCGGCCGCCCGCAGCCGGTCGTCGATCGTCCCGGCGGCTTCGGTCCGATAGGTCAGGAAGTGGCCGCGCACCGGCGTATCGAGCGGCACCAGCAGCCGGTCGCGGGTGAGGTCCGGCGGCCCGGCCCGATCCAGCGCCTCGGCGAAGCCCTGCTGCAGCGCCAGCACATGGGCATGGATCGCCGGCACGCCGATGCCGCGCTCGGCCAGCAGGTCGAGCACGGCGAGCAGGCGGTAGAGGCCGGACGGATCGAAGGTCGAGCCGAGGAAGCGGCTGCCGTCGATGCCGTAGGGCACGCGCCCGTCCTGCGCCCCGGCCAGCGCGCCGAAGGCGGCGTACCAGCCGGTGTCGCGCGGCCGTGGGCCGTAACCCGGCGGCACATGCAGGAAGCAGGCGCCTTCGCCGGCCATGGCGTATTTGTAGCCGCCGGCGATGTAGAAGGCGCGGCCGGCGATGGCGGACAGGTCGGTCGGCAGCGCCATGAAGCCGTGATAGCCGTCGATCGCGACCAGCGTCTCGCGGTCCGGCACCGCCGCCACCAGCGCCGCCAGGTCGGGCACGGCATAGCCCGAGTTGAAGAACACCTGGCTGAAGAACACCAGATCGTGGCCGCCGGCCGCGGCCGCCGCGGCGAAGCGGGCAGGGAAGTCGGCCGTCGGCTCCTGCGCCACGCGGGTGACCTGGACCAGCCCGTCCTCCTCCAGCCGGGCCAGCTGCCGGCGGACGCTGTGGAATTCGGAATCGGTGGTCAGCACCCGGGCCGGCCGGTCCGCCGGCAGGCAGGACAAGAGGCGCCGCACGAACTCATGCGTGTTCGGCGCGAAGGCCAGCGAGGCCGGGTCGGGCAGGTTCAGGATCGCCGCGATCCCGGCCTGCAGCCGCGGCACCAACGCGCCGAAGACCAGCTCCCATTTGTGGTCGGCCAGGCGGGCGGTGTCCTCGACGTAACGGAGCTGGGCCTCGAACACTGTGTCGGGCCACAGGTGGTGGCTGTGCGCGGCCAGGTGCAGCCGCTCCGGCGCCGCCGCCAGGAAGCGGGAGAACAGCGGCTTGAAGCTCATGCCCCGGCCTCCCCGCCGTAGGACAGTCCGGTGCGGCGGGTGATCTCCTCGGGCAGCGGCGGCAGGGCCGAGCGCGGGATCAGATAGGTCGACAGGGTGAACAGGTCGCTGAACACCCGGTGCCGCTCGGCGGTGCGGGCCAAATAGTCGTGGCCGGACGACCCGCCGGTGCCGGTCTTCAGCCCGATCATGCGCTGGACCATCAGCGCGTGGCGGTAGCGCCACAGCGTCATGGTCTCGTCGAGGTCCATCAGCAGGCTCAGCAGCCCGAACGGCACCTGCAGCGCCGGCTCGTCGCGGTACAAATTGATGAACAGCGCCGCCTGCAGCGCCCGCCAGGACATCCGCCACGACCCCTGCGCCGCCTCCTCGGCGTGGCGGGTCTCGTCGAACAGCGCGTCGAAGCGCGACAGCGCCTGGCGCAGCGCCGCCACCTCCTTCTCCCGCGCCGTCTCGTCCAGCGTCGGATGGGCGGTCAGGTGGCCGATGTCGCCCTCCAGCATCACCACCACGGCCTGGCGGTAGGCCTCGCGGAAGCGGTAGCCGCCGAGCTCGATGAAGGGCGTGCGGGCCAGCCAGGCGTCGAGCTGGTCGAACAGGCTGGGCTGGACGCCCGCCGCCTCGACCCGCTCGCGCCCCGAAGAGTCCAGCCGGGCCTCGAAGGACCGGCCCTCATAGGCCAGCCGGTCGGCCGCGCGCAGGCCGAGGCGGATCTCGATCAGCCGGAACTGCGCGCTCTGGAAGCCCGAGGCCGGGCGCAGCAGGTCGCGGAAGTCGAGGAAGTCCAGCGGCGTCATGGTCTCGAGCACGTCGAGCTGGTGCACGCCGAGCTTGAGGATCTCGTGGATGCGCCGCAGGGCGCGGCTGGCGCGGCCGACGGCGCGGTCGTCGACCCGGTCGGCGGCGAACACACCCTGCACGGCGTCGAGCTCGAACAGGATCTGCTTGAACCACAGCTCGTAGGCCTGGTGCACGATGATGAACAGCATCTCGTCATGCGCCGGCCGCCCGGCCCTCTCGCTTTCGCGGGCCTGCAGGTCGAGCAGCTGGTCGAGCTGGAGATAGGATGCGTAGTGGACGCCTGGTTCGGCCATGGCGCGTCTCCCGGTGGCTATGCCTGCCGGTTGCCGACCGGAGTCGACCGCGGTCCAGTGCTGATGGTGACGGAAGGCTAGCGTGCCGAAAGCGTTCCTCGCAAGGGGCGGAACCAGGCGGTCGCGGCGCGAACGAAGAGGGAACTGCTGGCCAGGGTGCCGCGGAATCGAGTATAATCCTATGTCAACGAGGCTGCCTCCGGATGGAACGGATGGCGGGTCCATGGCCCGAGGGCCGCGGGACCGGCTGCCGCACGCAGCGAAATCGGCGGCATTCAGCAGCTTCGACACGGGCATGGAGACCGGCAACACACCCCGCGGCAATCGCGAAGGGGAGACCATGTCCATCATCCACGGCAACGACAACGCCAACACCCTCACCGGCACGGCGTCCGACGACAGCATCTTCGGCCATGGCGGCAACGACACGCTGATCGGAGGCGGCGGCGGCGACCTGCTCGACGGCGGGACCGGCACCGACCGCGTGTCCTACCTCGACTCCGGCGCCGCCGTGTTCGTCAACCTGCTGACCGGGTCCGGCTTCGGCGGCACCGCCTGGGGCGACAGCTATGCCAGCATCGAGAACGTCTACGGCTCGTTCTATGCCGACATCCTGACCGGCAGCGACGTCGCCAATGTCCTGACCGGCTTCGACGGCGACGATGTCCTGATGGGCAAGGCCGGCAACGATACCCTCCACGGCGACGGCGGGGACGATGTTCTCGATGGCGGCGTCGGCGCCGACAAGCTAATCGATGTCGGCGGCGACAGCCACGACGCTGCCAGCTACGCCAATTCCGCGGCCACCGTGATCGTCGACCTGGGCGCCAACAGCGGCAGCGGCGGCGATGCCGAGGGCGACACCTTCAGCGGCATCGAGGACATCCGGGGCTCGGCCCACGCCGACTTGCTGATCGGCGATGGCCATTCGAACGTGCTGGAGGGCCGCGGCGGCGCCGATATCCTCCGCGGCGGGGCCGGCGGAACCGATATGCTCGACGGCGGCGCCGGCGACGACCTGATGATCGCCGGCGGCGCGGCCGAGGAGTTCCATGGTGGCGCCGGCAACGACACGGTCAGCTACCACAACTACGACAACGGCCCGCTGACCGTCGACATCGGGGCCGCGGCCACCAACGAGGGCGTCGCGAGCCAGGACCTGCTCTGGGACGATGTCGAGAACGTCACGGGCACCAGCCTCGGCGACGACGACATCACCGGCTCCAACGGCGCCAATGTCCTGACCGGCCTCGGCGGCGACGACCTGCTCGGCGGCTATGCCGGCGACGACCGGCTCGTCGGGGGCGCGGGTGACGACGCCATGTATGGTGGTAACGGCGCCGATGTGCTGGACGGCGGCGGCGGCGTCGATTGGGTCCAGTACCACCCCAGCACGACCGCCATCACGGTGAATCTGACGACGGGCAAGGGCTCCGGCGGCCAGGCCGCGGGCGACAGCTTCATCGGCGTCGAGAACGTCTCGGCGAGCGGCCACGCGGATATCATCACCGGTAACGGCTCCGCCAACTGGCTGCAGGGCCATGACAGTGCCGACACGCTGTCCGGCGAGGGCGGCGACGACATCCTCGACGGCGGCCTCGGCGACGACGTACTGCGCGGCGGCGCCGGGGCCGACCGACTGACCGGCGTCTCGGGCATCGACACCGCCAGCTACTACACCGGCTCGGTCGGCGTCGTGGTCAATCTGGCGACCGGCGTCGGCAGCGGCGGCGAGGCGCAGGGCGACACCCTGGCCTTGATCGAGAACCTGTCCGGCAGCCAGGGCGGTGACAGCCTCGTCGGCAATAGTGGCGCCAACACGCTGCAGGGCTGGAATGGCGACGACCTGCTCACCGGGGCCGGCGGCCAGGACCTGCTGACCGGCGGCATCGGTGCCGACCGCTTCGTCTATGCCAGCGTCGCCCAGAGCCCAGTCGGCGCCGGGGCCGACCGGATCACCGATTTCAGCCATGCCCAGGGCGACCGGATCGACCTGTCCGCGATCGACGCCGTCACCACTGTCGCCGGCAACCAGGCCTTCACCTTCATCGGCACGGCGCTCTACAGCAACACGGCCGGCCAGCTGCGCTACGCCCAGTCCGGCGGCAACACCACCGTCGCCGGCGATGTCGACGGCGACGGCACCTCCGACTTCCACATTGTGCTCAGCGGCACCATCGCCCTGGTTGCCGCAGATTTCGTGCTGTGACGGTGCCAATCAGGGCCAGGGATAGCCGGCCACGGGGATCCCGGCCTTGGCCAGCTCGGCCGCCACCTCGCGCCGGTAGGCGACGACATCCGGCACCGGCACGGCGCGGAGGCGGTCGACCTCCTCGGCCGTGAAGGGTGGGACGCCGGCCCGGGTCTCCGGCGCGCCGAAGCTGGCGATGACATAGTTCATGACGGCGGCGATCCGGCCGTTCGGCAGGCTGGAATTGACCACGCCGGGGACATGCATGACGTAGATCCGGCCCGTCTCGGTCCGGCCGAAGCCGTCGACATAGCCGCGGAAATCGGGGATGCCGCGGTCCGGGCTGCCCGACCCGTCGGCGCCGTGGCAGCCCGAGCATTTCAGCATGTAGTCGGTCCGGGCCGAGCGGGAAGGGGCATCTTGAGCCCAGGCGGGAGCGGCCAGCAGCAGTGCGGCGAGGACGGGCGTAAGGATCGGCCGCAGGGCCTTCATGACCCCTTGCGCAGCTTCTGCAGCGCCGAATGCGACGGCGGCGCCTCGCGGGTCCTGGCGATCAGGCCGGGGTCGATCGTCTGGCCGGTCTGGTTGAGCGTGCCGAGGAGGTAGGCGCCGATCGCCGCCAACTCCTCGTCGCTCATCGCCTGGGGCGGCATGACCAGGCCGGCATAGACCTGGCCGCCGGACTGGATCATGCCGGACAGGCCGGAGGTCATCACCCCGGCGACATAGCCGGGCGCCCGGTCGCCCAGGCGCTGCCAGAGGGCGGCGTCGTTGAGCGGCGGAGCGATGCCCGGATTGCCGACCCCACCGGCCTGGTGGCAGGCGGCGCAGGCGGAGTCGAACAGCGCCTTGCCGTCCTGCGCCCAGGCCGCCGGCGCGGCCGAAACCGCCGCCAGCAGCAGGAGCATGGTCGCCGGGCCGATCCTCATTCGGCGATGCCCACCAGCGCCGCCACGGTGCAGTGATAGCCCTGCGAGGTGTTCGCCATGCACCAGTTGATGTCGTTGTGCAGGCCCATGCGATAGCCGGGGCGCTCGCGCTCATTGGTGTTGCAGAACGGGCTGTTGTCGCAGATCGCCTTGCCGCAGCAGTCGTTGTAGGAGACCAGGTAGTCCTTGCCGTCGGTCGGGTTGCGGCAGGTGCCGACCCAGGTGACCTTGGACACCTCCGCGCCCGGCGGACACTGGTTCACCGAGCCGCCGCAGCTGCTGCACAGATTGCCGTCCAGCGCGCAGTAGCGCCAGTACTCGCAGGCGGTCGGGTCGTCGATCGCACCGACGGCCGCGTGGGCCTGGCCGAAGGTGCGGTCGAAGGGCAGGACCGGCAGCAGCATGCCGCCGACCAGGGCCGTGCCGGACTTGGCCAGGAAGGAGCGGCGGCTGCTGCCCAGCGCCAGCCGGCGGCTGCCGGTCTCGGCGATCCGGTCGATGAAGCCGGTGAGCGTGTCGAAAAGCGTGATCACGGGATGCTCCTTTCCGGCGTCAGCTGCGGGCCGGGGCGTAGCCGTCCAGGAAATCCTGGATCGAGGCGACGCCCATCTCCTTGGCGTTGAACAGGCTCTCGAGCTGCTCGCGGCTGTTGACCAGCCCCTTGGAGAGGACGGTGCCGTCCTCGCCGAGCAGGACGGCGAAGGGCAGGCGTGAGACCCGGTAGGCGAGGCCGAGCTCGGTCGAGTTGACATAAGGGAAGCCGGTCAGCCCCGCGGTCTGGATGAAGCGGCGCTGCCTGTCCTCCTCGCCGTCGCTGGCCAGCACCACATCCAGCCACGGCCGCTCCGCCTCGCGCACCGAGCGCAGCACCGGCAGCAGCTTCTTGCAGATCGGGCAGGTCGGGGACAGGAAGAAGACCAGCGTCGAGCGGCCGGGCCGCGGCCCGATCACGACCTCGCCGCCGTTCAGGTTTTCCAGCGCGAAGCGTGGCGAGACATCGCCGATCTTCGGCCCGGAATCATTGACCAGGGCGCCGAGCGGGGTGATGCGCTCATACAGCACGCCGATCTGCCGCGACAGGGCGAACAGGGCGACGATCAGGCCGAGCACGACGACCCAGAGCAAGGCCAGTGCGAAGATCATCAGAGTCATGGAATGGCCCCTTCCTTGAACGTCAGCGCCGGATGCCGATGAATGCGGCGTTGGCGAGGATCTGCTCGGCCAGCAGATAGGCGGCGAATCCGGTCAGCCCGCCGAGGGTGACGACCAGCGTCCCGGCCAGGCCGGGGACGGAGAGCGGGACGGCCGCCGCGGTCCCGGCGATCGCGGCCAGGACCAGGTTGCGCCCGACCAGCAGCCAGCCGAGCGGCTGGGGCGCGCCGCCGCAGCCGCATTCGATCCGGTCGCGGCCGCGCCGGAGGTTCACCGCCATGCCGCCGGCATAGGCCAGCAGCAGGCCGGCGGCGAGTATGGCGCCGACGGCCTGGCCCCCGGGGACGATCAGCGCCAGGACGGCGGCGATTTCGGCGGCCGCGACCAGCGCCGCGAGCGGCCGCGCCATCGATGCCGGCACCAGGCGGTAGTCGGCGACGAAGCCGGTGAAGGCGGTGAAGTCGAAGACCTTGTGGATCGCGGCCCGGGCGAACAGCAGGGCGATGAAGGCGATCGCCGTCGCCGCGGCGAGGAGCGTCGCGTCCATCACTCGACCACCGCGAGCGCCATCGGGAAGCCGGTGATGCCGGCCTCTCCGGCCGCCTTCAGGGCATAGCCGGCAGCCGGGTCGGTGGTGAAGCGCAGCAGCGACCCGGTCTCCGTGGTGCCGAACAGCACCGGCGTGTCACCGCTGCTGACGGCGATCGAGACGACATGCTCGACCGGCGAGCGCGACAGCAGCTTCTTGGCCCGCAGGTCATAGGCCCAGATCTCATGGGCCGGCGCCTTGTGGCTGCCGTCCTTGGCGTCCGGATGCATGGTGACGAACAGGATGCCCTTGGCGGCGTTGACCGCGGCGATGCCGTAGCCGCCCGGCGCCCAGCCGCCCGTGACCCCGGTGGTCAGGTCGAAGGTCTCGGCGGTCTTCATCGGGCCGCCGTCATCCTTCAGCAGCAGCGCCTTGCCGCCATAGGTCACGAAGACGCGGCCGCCATCATAGGCGGCGGGGGAGATGAAGACCGGGTCGGCATCGGCGTCGAACAGGGCCGCGCTCTGCACCTTCTCCGCCGCCTTGCCGTCCGGCCCGAGGGCGATGTCGTGGAAGGTGCCGTCGCCGCAGGCGGTGGCGAAGCGGTCGCCCTGGGCCGAGGGGTAGATGCCGTAGCAGCCCGGCGTCGGGATCTCCTCGCTGACGCTGCCGGCGGTCAGGTCGACGACCGTGACCGAGGTGGCCGGTGTCGCGTTCTGCACCAGCAGGAACCGGCCGGTCGCCGTGCGCTGCAGCAGCGGCGCGTAGCCCAGCGCCATGGCGGCCTTGGGCGGCAGCGCGATCTCCTTGGTCAGGGAGAGCCCGACGACGTCGTAGATCTCGACGACCTGCTCGTTCGGGCCGTGGGTGATCCGCTTCAGGTAGCTGGACTGGCCGTAGGCCGTCTTGCCATCCGGCGCGACCAGCATCTGGCCCATGGATCCGGCGGTCAGCAGCCCCTTGAAGGCGAGGTCGGCCTGGCCGAAGACGGCGATGCTGCCGGCGCCCTTCCATTCCTGCTGATAGACGAAGACGTTCGGCCCCGGATCGATCGCCGCCTTGACGGTCACGACCTCCGGGGTGAACTCCGCCGCGAAGGCGGCGGGGGCGAGGGCCAGGACGACGGCCCCCAGGACGAGTCGGCTCGGAGTTGCCACGTCGTGATCTCCCCCTCTGTCGCTTGCGGGGCCCGTTCGAACGGGCCGCGGCGCCTTCGAATGTTCCCGGGGGAACAGTAGCGGCGGAATTTTCGGTACCGCTATCCAGTTTCCCGGGCTTGATTGCCCAAGAATTGGGCTGTCACCCCGATTGACCGGATTCCGGGCTCGTGGTCGGATCATGCCGATTGGCTGGACGAGCGGCCCGATGCCCGATGTCGTCTACACCCGTCGCGACTACACCGACGCCTGCGCCCAGGAAGGCGCGCTGCTGGGCTGGCACCAGCGCTATGCCCAGCTGAATCCCGGCCCCTATCGCGGCGCGGTCGAGATGCTGCGGCTGGACGGCGTCTGCTTGTGGCGGGAACGGGTCAGCGTCGCGGTGGAGGAGGCGACGGCGGCCCCGGACGGCCAGCTGGTGTTCGTGCGCGCGCTGGCGGACCGGGCCACCTATCGGATGAACGCGGTGCCGGTCGGCAGCGGGGAGGTGCTGGTGATGCGGGGCGGCGAGGAGCTCCATGCCAGCCTCGCGCCGGACAGCGACATCCTGATCGTCTCGGTCGAGGCGGAGAAGGTGTTCGGGGCGCCGGCCCTGCGGGCCCCGGCGCTGGCGGCGCCGACCTTCCCGGACATGGAGGCGGCGGCGGAGTGGTTCGTCGGGCTGATGGCGCTGTTCTCGGGCGCGATGGCCCTGCCGGGAGACGACCTGGCGCGGCTGCTGCCGGAGCTGATCGCCGACAAGCTCGGTTTCCTCTATGCGCAGATTCTGCACCGGACGCAGGAGACGCGGCCGCTGCGCTCCGGCGACCACAGGCTGTACCGCCGTGCGCGGGAGGTGGTCGAGGACCAGCAGGACGAGCCGATCGGCGTGACCCAGCTCGCCCGCCGGCTCGGCGTCCCGAGCGAGATCCTGCGCTCCGCCTTCAAGGAGACGGTGGGCGTCGGCCCGGGCCTGTGGCTGCGGCTGAAGCGGCTGGACGGCGCCCGGCGCGACCTGCTGGCGGCGGAGGGCGCGGACCGCACAGTCTCCGATATCGCCATGAAATGGGGTTTCTGGCATCTCGGCCGGTTCTCGGCCTATTACGCCGCGCTCTACGGCGAATCCCCGTCCAGGACGGTGCGCGGCCGCGGGTGAGCGGGCCGTCGCTTAGGTGAGCTTGCGGGTGTCCTCGATCACCTTGCCGTCATTCGGCAGGCTGCCCGGCGGCACCGCCGCCACCGCGGCGCGCAGCTTGGTGACGTCGAGCATGGTCTCGGCTGCGGCTTCGGCCACCGCGGCGTCGGCGCTCTCCACCTGCAGCACGACGTCGTCGATGCCTTGCTGGCTCTTCACCACCAGCCGGCCGCGCTCCAGCCCGTGGCGCTTCAGCACCTCGGCGATCTGGCCGGGATGGACGAACAGGCCACGCACCTTGGTGCTCTGGTCGGCCCGGCCGAGCCAGCCGCGCAGCCGCGGCGCGGTGCGGCCGCAGGGGCTGCGCCCGGGCAGGATGGCGGACAGGTCGCCGGTGGCGAAGCGGATCCAGGGCGTGCAGCGGTCGAAGCTGGTGACCACCACCTCGCCGACCTCGCCCTCCGCCACCGGATCGCCGGTGCCGGGGCGGACGATCTCGACCAGGATGCCCTCGGCCAGCACCAGCCCCTCATGCGCCGCGGTCTCATAGGCGATCAGGCCGAGATCGGCGGTGCCGTAGCTCTGGAACAGGTCGATGCCGCGGGCCGAGTAGAACTCGCGCAGCGGCGGCAGCAGCGGTCCGCCGGAGACATGGGCGAGTTTGACCGAACCGGTGTCGTGGCCGAGCTGGTCCGCCTTCTCCAGGATCAGCTTGAGGAAATCGGGCGTGCCGACATAGCCGCGCGGCTTCAAATCGGCCATGGCCCGGGCCTGCAGCTCGGTGTTGCCGGTGCCGGCCGGAATCACGGCGCAGCCCAGCGCCTCGGCGCCGGTCTCGAACATCACGCCGGCCGGGGTGAAGTGGTAGGAGAAGCAGTTCTGCAGGATGTCGCCCTCGCGGAAGCCGCTGGCGAACAGGGCCCGGGCGAAGCGCCAGCTGTCGATGCCATGCGCCTCGCCCTCGTAGATCGGGCCGGGGGAGCCGAAGATCCGGCGGAACCGGCCCGGCCGGATCGTGGTCAGCCCGCCGAAGGGCAGGTCGACGCCCTGGATGGTCGGCAGCTCGGACTTCCGGGTCAGCGGCAGCTCGGCCAGCTCGGCCCGGCTGGTCACCGCGGCCGGATCGAAATCGGCCAGGCGCTTGGCATAGCCGGGGGCGGCGGCCTTGGCATGGGCGATCTGGGCCGGCAGCTCGGCCAGCAGCGCCGCCTCGCGCGCCTCGGGCGGGCGGGTTTCGAGATCGTCGTAATGCTCGGCCATGGAGAGGGGCCCTTGTTGCGAGAGATGCGCGAGCGTACCAGGCCGCTCGCGATCAGAGGGTCTTGGCGAGAGTGACGCCGATGGCCAGCAACGCGATCATGGTGCCGCCGAGCCAGACGGTCTGGCGCTGGATCGCGGCTGCAAGATCGGTCCGCACGGCCGAGATTTCGCTCCGGACCATGGCGATTTCGCCTCGGACTCCGGCAAACTCTGCTTTGACGTTGGCTTCAAGCACGTCGATGCGGTGGTCGATTTGCTGCAACTCGGTCTTCAGCACGGCAGTTTCCTGGGCCAAGTCGGCTCTTGTGGCGACGCTCTCGCGAAAAGCACCGTCGAGGGCATCGGCCTGGGCGACAGCATGCTGTTCATCGATGCCGGCGCTGCGGAGGCGCTGGACGTAGAGTAGGCGGTCGAAGAGCGGCGCAGCGGCGGTCATGATGGTCTCCCGAACGCAATATATGGGATTTCCGGGGAGTGCCGCCAGCATGCCGGATGTTGCCGATATGCCGGGACGGCAGCTGACAGCTATAGCCAGCGCTTGCGGCGCTTGAAGCTCTTCAGGTTCTTGAAGCTCTTGCGCTGCTCCCCGCCGCCGCCGAGGTAGAACTCCTTGACGTCCTCATTGGCCGCCAGCGCCTCGGCGGTGCCGTCCAGCACCACCTTGCCGTTCTCCATGATGTAGCCGGTGTCGGCGCAGGACAGCGCCATGCGGGCGTTCTGCTCGACCAGCAGGATCGAAATGCCGAGATCGGCGTTGAGGCGGCGGATGATGCCGAACACCTCCTTCACCATCAGCGGCGACAGGCCCATCGACGGCTCGTCCATCAGGATCAGCTTCGGCCGTGCCATCAGCGCCCGGCCGATCGCCAGCATCTGCTGCTCGCCGCCGGACAGGTAGCCGGCCAGGCCGTTGCGCTCGCGCAGCCGCGGGAAATAGCCGTAGACCCGGTCGATGTCGTCGGCCACGCCGCGGTCGCGCCGGGTGTGGGCGCCGAGCCGGAGGTTCTCCACGCAGCTCATGTCGGCGACGATGCGGCGCCCCTCCATCACCTGGAAGATGCCCCGGCGCACCACGGCGCCGGGGTCGAGGTCATGGATCGGCTGGCCCTCATAGCGGATGGCGCCGCGGGTGACCGCCCCGTCCTCGGTGCGCAGCAGGCCGGAGATCGCCTTCAGCGTCGTCGACTTGCCGGCCCCGTTGGCGCCGAGCAGCGCCACGATCGACCCCTGCGGCACCGCGAGGCTGAGGCCGCGCAGCACCAGGATGACGTCGTTGTAGACGACCTCGATGTTCTCGACCGAGAGCAGCGGCGGGGCGGTCATGCCAGGCTCAGTACCCCAACCATTCCGGGCGGCGGGGCAGGGTGATCTCGGCCACCTTCTCCAGCGACATGGTGCCGTCGGCCATCAGCGCCGTGACCTCCTTGCCCTGGGTCGCGCCCTTCACATGGCCCTGGTAGATCGGCACGGTCATGAGCCCGCGATGGTCGGTCGCGGTCCAGGTCGAGGGCAGGCACACGCCTTCCAGCCCGGCCGGCACCCAGTCCTTCTTCCCGTACATCGCGTCGCGGATGGCGACGCCGGTGATCGTGCCCTTGGCCTTCGCCGCCTTGATCGCCTCGACCATGTAGGAGGTGGCGCAGACCCCGGCGATGTAGCTCAGCGGCCGATAGGTCTCGCCGCTGGAATCGCTGGTCTTCGAGATCTCGCGCACCCTGTCCATGCCGGCGTTCTTGTCGGTCCAGATCGCGCCGGTGCGGACCGCAACCACCACGCCGTCGGCATTCTGGCCCGCCGCCTTCATGATGTTCTCGTCATAGCCCCAGACATTGGCCACGAACTGCACCTTGGTGCCGGCGGTGGCGCAGGCGTTCAAGAGCGACGGGGTCGAGCCGGCGATGTTGGCGATATAGGCGTAGTTGGCGCCCTTCTCCTTCAGGGTCAGGCATTGCGGCGTGAAGTCGCCCGGCGCCATGGTGTACTGGATCGGGTCCAGCACCTCGAAGCCCAGCTCCTGCGCATATTCGTTGCAGGCCACCTTGGGCGAGTTCGGGTACGGGTGGTTGTCGCCCATATGGACCCATTTCGGCTTGCCCTGGCCGCCCTTCTTCTTCCAGTCGTCGGCCGCCCATTGCGCCAGCGCCCGGCAGGCGTCGGAGTAGGACGGGCCGTAGAAGAAATTGAACGGCGTCGCCTTGGTCGCCTTCGGCGCCTTGCCGGTCGGGTCGGTCAGCGCCCCGGAATACGAGCCGGAGTAGTAGGGGATCTGGTCCTTGCCGATGAACTCGATCAGCGCCTCGGTGTCGGCGGTGCCCCAGCCGGCGATGGCGACGACCTGCTCGTTCGCCACCAGCCGCTGGTATTCCGAGACCGCCTGCGGCGCCTTGTAGGCGTAGTCGTAGGTCTCGAAGGCGATGTCGTCGCCATCGACCCCGCCATTCTCGTTGACCCAGTTCAACGTGTCGGCGACGCCGTCGGCATAGGGCACGCCAATCGAGGCGGTCGGGCCGGTCAGGTCGGCGATGTGGCCGACCGGGATGTCGTCCGCCCAAGCCTGGGGGGCGAACGCCGGGGCGGCGGCACAGAGGCCGATCAAGGCGGTGGCGGTGAGCAGGGATCGTCTCGACATCCGGGTGTCCTCCATGGCGGCCGTTCTGTCGCGGCCGGGTTCAGTACGAGAAGGGGTACAGCTTCCACCAGGCCTTGATCTGGCGCCAGCGATGGGCCAGCCCGTCCGGCTCGAAGATCAGGAACAGGATGATGGCGACGCCGACCGCCATCTCCTTCAGGAAGTTGATGCCGACGCGCAGGTCGAGCGTCCTGTACAGCCAGGTGCCGCGGATCAGCCGCACCAGCCAGTCCATCACATCCGGCAGCGACACCATGAAGATGGTGCCCAGGATGGTGCCCATGATCGAGCCCAACCCGCCGATGATGATCATGCCGAGGAACTCGATCGATTTCAGGATCGTGAACTCCTCGACCGAGACCACCTGCAGGTAATGGGCGTAGAGCGCGCCGCCGACCCCGGCGTAGAAGGCGGCGATGCCGAAGGACAGCACCCGGTAGCGGGTCAGGTTGATGCCCATGATCTCGGCGGCCAGGTAGTGGTCGCGCACGGCGACGAAGGCGCGGCCGTCGCGCGAGCGCATCAGATTGGTCGCGGCCAGGTACAGCAGCGCGCCCCAGAACAGCACGATGTAGAAGTAGTTGATGCGGTCGACCTCCCAGCCGAACAGGGTCACCGGGGCGGCATGGGCGCCGGCGACGCCGCCGGTGAACCAGCCGGCGCGGGCGAAGAAATCCTCCAGGATGACCTGGGCGGCGAGGGTGGCGATGGCCAGGTACAGGCCCTTGATCCGCGCCGCCGGGATGCCGAAGACCAGGCCGACCGCGGCGGTCATCACCCCGGCGATCGGGATGCAGAAGAACACCGGGATGCCGGTGGTGCGGTTCAGCCAGGCCGAGGCGAAGGCGCCGAAGCCGAAGAACACGGCATGGCCGATCGAGATCTGGCCGGTGAAGCCGACCAGGATGTTGAGGCCGAGCGCGGCGACGGCGAGGTAGCCGATCTCGATGAAGCTGTCGATCCAGCCCTTGGACAGCCAGCCGAGCTGCACCGCGATCGGCGAGAACGCCAGCAGGACCAGGATGACGATGACGCTGCGCCGGCTGAACGCATCGGCGAAGATGGTGGTGTCGGCGGCGTAGCTGGTGCGGAAGTCGCCGCAGGGGCGGGCATAGGCGTTCGCCATCAGGCCTTTCCTCCGACAGCGCGGCGCGATGCTATGATCCCGACGATGGCAAACCGGGTGGGGGGATCGCCATGCATCGTCGATGGATCCTGGTGCTGGCTGTCGCCATGGCGCTGCCGGGCGTGGCAGGGGCCCAGACGGACCCGGAAAAGGGAATCGCCTGGTTTCGCGAGTCCGACCCGGCGATGAACGGGGCGATCCGGAAGGCCCGCGACACGCTCCCGGTCTTTCGCAAGTACCTGTCGCATCCGTCGACGGATGTCACCTCGATCCAGCTGAAGGTTCGCCTGACCCAAGGGGACGAGAACGAGCATGTCTGGCTGGCCGACGTCGCCATCCAAAACGACGGGTTCGTCGGCACGATCACGAACCGGATCGAGTATGTATCCGGCTACAAGTTGGGCGAGCGGATCAAGGTCCGGCCGGGCTCCGTCTCGGACTGGATGGTGGTGACGACCAAGGGCATCCGAGGCGCCTACTCGCTTCAGGTGATCCTGGCGCGGGAGAAGCCGGCCGATCCGCATGACCTGATCGGCGACTTGGCCGATCTGCCGTTCCTCGATCATTGATCGCTGCGGTCCCGGCATCCTCACACCCTCTCGATGTCGCGGGTGCCGAACAGGCCGTAGGGCTTGATCATCAGGATCACGATCAGGACGTAGAAGGGCGCGATCTTCAGCATGTTGCCCCAGCCCAGGAAGGTCACGTCCAGCCAATGGGCGAAATGCTCCAGCACGCCGATGATCAGCCCGCCCAGCACCGCGCCGACGACGCTGTCGAGCCCGCCCAGGATCACCGCCGGGAACACCTTGATGCCGAAGCCGGACAGGGCGGAGGAGACGCCGTTGACCACGCCGACGACGATGCCCGCGACCGACGAGACCATCGCCGAGATCGCCCAGGCCATGGCGAAGACTTGGCGTACCGAGATGCCCATCGACTGCGCCACCTGCTGGTCGAAGGCGGTGGCGCGCATCGCCAGGCCCATGCGCGAGAATTTGAAGAACCAGGCGAAGCCGCCCATGATGAACAGGCTGATCGCCATCGACAGGATGTAGACGGTCTGCACCTGCAGCCCGAGGATGTTGACCGACTGGGTCTCGAACACCGGCGGGAAGGGCTGGGCCGAGACGCCGAAGATCCAGGCCATCAGCGGCTGGAACACCAGCGACAGCCCGATCGTGACCATGATCACGGAGATCACCGGCTCGCCGATCAAGGGCCGCAGCACCACCACCTGCAGCAGGATGCCGAACACCAGCATGAAGGCGAGGGTGATGGCGAAGCCGACCACGAAGGGCACCTGGTACTTCGTCAGCACCCACCAGCAGATCCAGGCGCCGATCAGCAGGAACTCGCCCTGGGCGAAGTTCACCACCCGGCTGGCCTTGTAGATCAGCACGAAGGACATGGCGACGACGCCGTAGAGCGTGCCGACGATCACGCCGTTGATCAGGAGCTGGAACAGGAAGGCGAGGTTCATGGGCTCACTCCGCCGCGTGGCGCTGCCCGGCGCGGCCGGGGGCGAGGTCGACCACCCTGAGCGTGGTGCGGATCCGCTGCCTGGTGCCGTCCTGGAAGGCGATGGTGGTGTCGACCGGGATCGCCGGGTCGCCGCGATAGATCGCGTCGATGATATCGCCGTATTTCTCGCCGATCACGCCGCGGCGCACCTTGCGGGTGCGGGTCAGCTCGCCGTCATCGGCGTCCAGCTCCTTGTACAGCAGCAGGAAGCGGCGGATGCGCTGCGCCTCCGGCAGGCCGGCATTCACCGTCTCGACCTCGCGGTGGATCAGGCCGTGGACCTCCTCGCGCGCCGACAGGTCGGTGTAGGTGGTGAAGGCGATGCGGCTCTTCTCCGCCCATTTCGAGACGATCGGGAAGCGGATGCAGATGATCGCCGCCAGGTCGGGCCGGCCATGGCCCAGGATCACCGCCTCGCCGACATAAGGCGAGAATTTCAGCTTGTTCTCAATGTATTGCGGGCTGAACCTGCCGCCTTCGCTGGTGACGGCGAGGTCCTTCATCCGGTCGATCACCACCAGGTGGCCCTTGCCGTCGACATAGCCGGCGTCGCCGGTGGCCAGCCAGCCGTCGCGCAGGTCGGCCTTCGACGCCTCCTCGTTGCGGTAGTAGCCGAGGAACATGTTGGGGTGGCGGGTGACGATCTCGCCGACGCCGTTCGGGTCCGGCGCCTCGATCCGCAGCTCGACGCTGTCGTCGAAGCCGATTCCGACCGTGTCGAAATCGACGTCGCCTTCCCGGTGGATGGTGTAGGCGCCCAGGAGCTCGGTCTGGCCGTAGAGCTGGCGCAGCGGCACCCCCATCGCGAGGAAGAAGCGGAAGGTCTCCGGCCCCAGCGCCGCCCCGCCGGTCGCGGCCGAGCGCAGCCGCGAGAAGCCCAGCCGGTCGCGCAAGGCCGCGAAGAGCAGGATCTTCGAAAGCGGTGATTTATTTTTCTGGTCAAGCGCTTTCAAGCCAAACTTCATGCCGAGGTTGAACAGGCGGCGCTTGAGCCAGGAGGCGTCCATCATCCGGCTGCGGACATCGGCGGCCAGCCCTTCCCACACCCGCGGCGCCAGCAGCACGAAGGTCGGCCCGATCTCGCGGAGATCAGCCCAGCTGGTGGTCTGCTCCTCGACGAAGTTCACGATCATCCGGCACTGCAGCGCTTTCCCGAAGACGTAGACCTGCTCCATGATCCAGGGCAGCGGCAGCACCGAGACGTACTCGTCCCGCGGCCCCTGCGGGTCGACCGCCAGGTAGCTGGCGGTGTGCCGGATCACCGACCCGGCCGAGAGCATGGCCAGCTTCGGCTGCGCCGTGGTGCCGGAGGTTGTGCACAGCACCGCGACATCCTCGCCGCGCGTCGCCGCCACCATGCGGTCGTACAGGCCGGGATCGGCGGCCAGCAGCGGGGCGCCGCGGGCGATGAAGTCCTCGACTGGCAGCAGCCGCGGATCCTCGTATTTCCGCATGCCGCGCGGGTCGGAATAGACGATGTGGCGGACGCTCGGGATGCGGTCGCCCAGGCCCAGCAGCTTGTCGACCTGCTCCTCGTCCTCGGCCAGGACGATGGCGACCGAGGCGTGCCCGATCAGGTACGCCACCTCCTCGTCCAGCGCGTCGCGGTACAGGCCGAGGCTCATGGCGCCGGCGGCGTGGGCGGCGATCTGGCCGGCCACCCAGTCCGGCCGGTTGTCGCCGATCAGCCCGACCACGGCGCCCGGCCCGATGCCCAGCGCGCGCAGCGCCAGGGCGAAACCGCGCACCCGGGTGTGGAAGCCGGCCCAGCTGATCTCCTGCCAGATGCCGAAATCCTTCTCGCGCAGCGCCACCTCGCCCGGCCATCGCGCGGCGTTGCGGGCCAGCAGCTTGGGGAAGGTGTCGAACGCGGCGTCGCTCACGCCGCCGCCTCCGCGTCATCGACCTCGCCGAGATAGGCGCGGCGGACATGGGCGTCGGCCAGCACCTCCTCGGGCGTGCCCTCGGCGATCTTGCGGCCGAAATCCAGCACCATGACGCGGTGCGAGATGTCCATCACCACGCCCATGTCGTGCTCGATCATGATCACCGTCATGCCCCATTCGGCATTGAGGTCGACGATGTAGCGGGCCATGTCCTCCTTCTCCTCGAGGTTCATGCCGGCCATCGGCTCGTCCAGCAGGATCAGATCGGGCTTCAGGGCGATGGCGCGGGCCAGCTCCACCCGCTTGCGCAGCCCGTAGGAGAGGGTGCCGGCCAGGGCGCGGCGGATGTGCTGGATCTCGAGGAAGTCGATGATCTCCTCGACCGCGCGGCGGTGCCGCAGCTCCTCTTGCCGGGCGCCGCCCAGCCACCACAGCGCGCCGGTCAGCACGTTGTTCTTCAGCAGGTGGTGGCGCCCGACCATGATGTTGTCGAGCACCGACATATGCGCGAACAGCGCCAGGTTCTGGAAGGTGCGGCCGAGGCCGAGCTCGGCCCGGGCGCTGGGCCGCAGCCGGGTGATGTCGCGGCCCTTGTAGTGGATGCGCCCGGCGGTCGGGCTGTAGCGGCCGGAGATGCAGTTGACCATCGAGGTCTTGCCGGCGCCGTTCGGACCGATGATCGAGAACAGCTCGCCGCGGCGGACGGTGAAGCCGACATCGGTCAGGGCCTTGACCCCGCCGAAGGCGAGGCTGACCGAGTCCGCGGTCAGTAGCGCATCTCCCGGTGCGGGCGGCGCGGCCCCAGCCTGCATACTCTCTCCCCCTGTACGCGTCCGGCACCTCTGGCGGGCGCCTTGTCCTCATCAATGTCGTGGAAGCCGCAGGAAAGGCAATCAGCAAAACGTCTACAGCATGCCGATGGCGGTATCGCCGATGGCGTGGTCGTCCTCCGCCCCGGCGCCGGCGATGCCGAGCGCCCCGACCACGGCGCCGGCGTCGCGCCAGGGGAAGCCGCCCGGCTGCACCAGGATCTCGCCCAGCCCGGCCAGCTGCGCCGCCTCGGCCGGGTCGCGGGCCAGGCGCAGTGCCGGCTCGCGGGTCGGCTCACCGAAATGCAGCGCCGCGGCCGCCCGGCGCCGCGCGATCTCCAGCGTCAGGTGGCCGACGCCGTCCATCCGCGCCGCGGCGACGATGTGGCCGCCGCGGTCGACGACCACCGCCGCGATCTGCTGCTCGCGCCGGCCGGCCTCGGCCAGGGTGGTGGCCAGCGCGGCCTGGGCTTCGGCGAGGGCGGGGGCGAAGTCGGGCATGGCGCTCTCCGGCGGAATCGGCGCGGCCAGCATAGCAGCCTCGGGAGCGTCCCGCCGCAGCGCGAAAGAATCGTACGCACGGCCCTTGATCCCAGGCCCGGTTGCGGCCACGCTCATTCCATGAGCTTCACGCTGAACGCCGAACAAGACGCCATCCGCGATGCCGCGCGCGCCTTCGCCGCGGAGCAGATGGCCCCCCATGCCGCCCGCTGGGACGAGGAGCAGATCTTCCCGGTCGACACGCTGCGCCAGGCCGCGGCCCTGGGCTTCGCCGGCATCTATTGCGGCGAGGCGCATGGCGGCAGCGGCCTGACCCGCCGCGATGCCGCGATCGTGTTCGAGGAGCTGTCGGCGGCCTGCGTCTCCACCGCCGCCTACATCTCGATCCACAACATGGTCGGCTGGATGATCGACAGCTTCGGGTCGGAGGAGCTGAAGGCGCGCTTCCTGCCGTCGCTGATGACGATGGAGCGCTTCGCCAGCTACTGCCTGACCGAGCCCGGCTCCGGCTCCGACGCCGCCTCGCTGCGCACCAAGGCGGTGCGCGACGGCGACCATTATGTGCTGAACGGCACCAAGGCCTTCATCTCCGGCGGCTCGACCTCCGACGTCTATGTCGTGATGGTGCGGACCGGCGAGGCGGGGCCGAAGGGCATCTCGGCGGTGATCGTCGAGAAGGGCACGCCCGGCCTGTCCTTCGGCAAGAAGGAGAAGAAGCTGGGCTGGAACAGCCAGGTCACCACCATGGTGATCTTCGAGGATTGCCGCGTCCCGGTCGCCAACCGGCTGGGCGAGGAAGGGCAGGGCTTCACCTTCGCGATGAAGGGGCTGGACGGCGGCCGGGTCAATATCGGCGCCTGCTCGCTGGGCGGCGCCCGCGCCTGCCTGGAGGCGGCGCGTGGCCACATGCGGCAGCGCAGCCAGTTCGGCCGGAAGATCGCCGAATTCCAGGCCCTGCAGTTCAAGCTGGCCGACATGGCGATCGACCTGGACGCGGCCCGGCTGATGATCCACCGCGCCGCGGATTCGCTCGACCGCCGCGACCCGGACGCGACCCAGCATTGCGCCATGGCCAAGCGCTTCGCCACCGACGCCGGCTTCCGGATCTGCAACGATGCGCTGCAGCTGCATGGCGGCTACGGCTACATCAAGGACTATCCGGTGGAACGCTTCCTGCGCGACGTCCGCGTCAACCAGATCCTGGAAGGCACCAACGAGATCATGCGCCTGATCGTGGCCCGCCGCCTGCTGGCGGAGTAGGGGCCGGATGACACTGCCATGACCGACGAGATCCTGTTCGACCGCGAGGGGCCGATCGCCATCGTGACGCTGAACCGGCCGAAGGCGCTGAACGCGCTGACGCTGGCGATGTGCCGGGCGCTGCTGCCGAAGATCGCGGAGTGGGCGGCGGATCCAGGGCTGCACGCCGTGGTGCTGCGCGGCGCCGGCGACCGCGCCTTCTGCGCCGGCGGCGACATCCGCGCGGTCTATGAGCGGGGGCCGCAGCCGGGCGTGCCGGGCGGCGACCTGGAGCAGGATTTCTTCTGGGTCGAGTACCGGCTGAACCATGCCATCCACCATTTCCCCAAGCCCTGGATCGCGCTGCTGGACGGCGTGACCATGGGCGGCGGGCTCGGCCTGTCGGTGCACGGCTCGCACCGGGTGACGACCGAGAAGACGCTGAGCGCCATGCCGGAATGCGGCATCGGCCTGTTCCCGGACATCGGCGGCGGCTGGTTCCTGTCGCGCTGCCCGGGCGAGACCGGCACCTACCTCGCCCTGACCGGGGCGCGCATCGGCGCCGCCGACATGCTCTTCACCCGGATGGGCACGCATCACGTCGCCTCGGCCCGGGTCGACGACCTGGTCGCGGCCCTGGCCGATGCCGGCTGGATCGGCAATGGCGGGCTGGTGGCGGAGGCGGTGCTGCAGCGCTTCGCCGCCGATCCCGGCGCGCCGGCCCTGGCGCCGCTGCGCCCGGCCATCGACCGCTGCTTCGGCCACGACACGGTGGAGGAGATCCTGGCGGCACTCGACGTCGAGAGCGGCGACTGGGCGCAGGCCGCGGCGGCGCAGATCCGCGCCGCATCGCCGACCAGCCTGAAGGTCACGCTGCGCCAGATCCGCCAGGGCAAGACCATGCCCTATGACGCGGTGGCGGCGATGGAGTACCGCATGGTCCACCGCGTCCTGGCGGCGCCGGATGTCTTCGAGGGCGTGCGGGCGCAGCTGGTCGACAAGACCCGCGACCCGATATGGCGGCCGGCGACGCTGGCCGAGGTGGACGACGCCGCGGTTGCCGCCTATTTCCAGCCGCTGCCCGGCCATGAGCTGAGCTTCGACTGAAGAATGATCGTGACAGGATCTTCCGATCGGGGCTGTTCCTCTATTGTCATTGCCGGGCTTGACCCGGCAATCCAGAGGGCGTCGACATTTTCTGGATGCCCGGGTCAAGCCCGGGCATGACAGCTCTCTTAGGCAGGTTCCTGTTCGAGGTGGCAGGAACAGGCCGATCGAAGACGGGACAGGCGGTGCACGCCTGGTTGGGAGGATTCCTATGTCGCTGCGTATAGCCTTTCTCGGGCTTGGCCATATGGGCCGGCCGATGGCGCTGAACCTGGTCAAGGCCGGGCACCGGGTGTCGGGCTTCGACCCGGTGGAGTCGGTGCGCGAGGCGGTGGCGAAGGAGCGCATCGCCGCCAAGCCGTCGATCGCCGCGGCGGTCGACGACTCCCAGTGGGTGGTCAGCATGCTGCCGACCGGCGCCCATGCCCGCGAGGCCTATCTCGGTGCCGACGGGGTCTGCGCCAGCGTGCCGGCGGGCGCGCTGCTGATCGACTGCTCGACCATCGATGTCGACAGCGCGCGCGTGATCGGGAAAGAGGCGGCGGCCCGCGGCTTCGCCATGGTCGACGCGCCGGTCTCGGGCGGCACCGGCGGCGCCGCGGCCGGCACCCTGACCTTCATGGTCGGCGGCCCGGATGACGCCTTCGGTCGGGCCGAGCCGGTGCTGCTGGCGATGGGCAAGGCCGTGATCCACACCGGCGGCCCGGGCACCGGCCAGGCGGCGAAGATCTGCAACAACATGGTGCTCGGCATCTCGATGATCGCGGTGTCGGAGGCCTTCGCTTTGGCCGACAAGCTGGGGCTGGAGCGGCAGAAGCTGTTCGACGTGTCGTCGAAGAGCTCCGGCCAGTGCTGGTCGCTGACCACCTATTGCCCGGTGCCGGGGCCGGTGCCGACCTCGCCGGCCAACCGCGACTACAAGCCCGGCTTCACCGCGGCGATGATGCTGAAGGATCTGCGCCTGTCGCAGGCCGCGGCCCAGGCCTCGGGCACCGCCACGCCGCTCGGCGCCGCGGCGGCCGCGCTGTATACCCTGTTCGTCAACGAGGGCGCGGCGGAGACCGATTTCTCGGGCATCTTCAAGATGATCTCCGGCGAGAAATAGGCAGACTTTCCGGTTTGTCGGGCATAATTCCTGCCCACAGACTCGGGAGGGACCCCATGCGCAAGATCGCCGCGTCGATCGCGGTTCTTCTGTCCTTGAGTGGAGCGCCGTCGATGGCCGCCGATCCCGGCATTCCCGCTTTGCCGCCGGCCGACCAGCCGCTGCGCGACTTTGTCACCCGGGTCGAGGCGGACCGCCGCATCACCTTCCGGCTGTTCGCGCCGGAGGCGAAGGCGGTCGCGGTCGTGTTCGGCTCGATGGACCCGGCCAAGGTCAAGGCGACGCCGATGGCCAAGGACGGGCGCGGCGTCTGGAGCGTCACGGTCGGCCCGGCCGCGCCTGACCTTTACGAGTACTATTTCAACGTCGACGGCTTCCGCGCGACGGATACGGGGACCAACGCGCCGAAGCCGCAGCGCCAGGTCAACACCAGCCTGATCCTGGTGCCGGGCAGCATCGTCGACACCAAGCCCGTGCCGCATGGCGACCTGCGGGTCGTGACCCTGACCAGCCAGGCGCTGGGCTCCGAGCGGCAGATGCTGGTGTGGACGCCGCCGGGCTATGGCGACGGCTCGGCGCCGCTGCCGGTGCTGTACCTCTATCACGGCTTCGGCGACACAGTGTGGTCCTGGGTCACCCAGGGCCGGGCGCCGCAGATCCTCGACAATCTGCTGGCCGAAAAGCAGATCGTGCCGATGATCGTGGTGATCCCGGACACCGAGACCGACATCGTTGCGGCGGTGCCGGAGGATTTTCCAGGCGCGACCCGGCGCCAGACCTTCTATCCGGCGAACGCCGCCGCCGCCGACCGCGAGCTGATCGGCGACATCATTCCCTATATGGAGGCGCATTACCGGGTCCGCACCGACGCGGCGGGCCGGGCGCTGGCCGGCCTGTCCCAGGGCGGCTACCAGGCGCTGGTTTCGGGCCTCGGCCATCTCGGCACCTTCGCCTGGCTGGCGACCTTCAGCGGCGTGTCGCAGACCACGGTGCCGGACGCCGGCATCGCCAAGGCGCTCGCCGACCCGGCCAAGGTCAATGCCAGCCTGCGCGGCTTCGCCGTCACGGTCGGCAGCGACGACACCATCACCGGCAAGGACATTGCCGGGCTGCGCCGCGACCTCGACGCCGCCGGAATCCGCTATGATTACAAGGAGTACCCAGGCCTCTCCCACGAGATGGCGGTCTGGCGCCCCTCTCTGATCGATTTCCTGCAAACGATCTTCCGGGACTGATCGGGCGGCCCTGCCGATCCCGGAACGAAATTCCGCGCGCGTCTGTTACGATCCCGCAACGGCGATAGGACGCTCGCGTCGCATCGCAAGCAAAGCCGGATCCGAACCGCTGCGAGATGGGAGGGCGACCCGAAGGTGCCGTCGCCACGGCCACGGAAGGATGGGTCATGCGGATTCGCGTCGGCTTCGAACTGGTCTACGACTGCCCGCAGCCCACCCCGATGATGCTGATGCTGCGGATCCATCCGGAGCGCGCACAGGATCTGGCCGCTCCGGACACGCTGCGATCCGACCCGGTGGTGCCGGTCGATGTCTATATCGACGGCTTCGGCAACATCTGCAGCCGGATCCTGGCGCCCGCCGGGCAGATCCGCCTGTCGACGGAGACCGTGGTCAGCGACAGCGGCCTGGCCGACGAGATTGCGCCCGACGCACCGGAGATCAGGGTCTCGGACCTGCCGACGGAGGCGCTGGTGTTCCTGCTCGGCAGCCGGTACTGCCAGACCGACCTCATGTCCGAAACCGCCTGGGGGCTGTTCGGAAAATCGCCGCCGGGCTGGGCCCGCGTCCAGGCGATCTGCGACTTCGTCCATGGCCATGTCCGGTTCGGCTACGACCACGCCCGGCCGACCAAATCGGCCTGGGACGTGCATCAGGAGCGGGCGGGCGTCTGCCGCGACTTCGCCCATCTCGCGGTCACCCTTTGCCGCTGCATGAACATACCCGCCCGCTACTGCACCGGCTATCTCGGCGATATCGGTATGCCGGCAGACTCTGCACCGATGGATTTCAGCGCCTGGTTCGAAGCCTATCTCGGCGGCCGCTGGTACACCTTCGACGCCCGCCACAACCGGCCCCGGATCGGCCGGGTGCTGATGGCGCGGGGGCGGGATGCGGCGGATGTCGCCCTCAGCAACGGCTTCGGCACGACGACGCTGGCCGGATTCAAGGTCCGGGCCGACGAGATCGCCGGCTGAAAGCCGGCGGCGGTCACTCCCAGTCCGCGACCTTGCCGGCGCTCAGCCCGTCCCCGGCCAGGAGCCGGGCGAGCAGGCGGTCGGCGGCAGCGTCGGGCGCCGGCTGGGCGCCGGGCGCTTCGCCCGGAAAACCCTGCTCGCGCAGGCGGGTGGCCATCGGCCCGGGATGGAACAGCGCCACCCGCAGCTCCGTCTTCGCCGTCTCCGCCGCGTAGAGTCCGGCCAGGGTGTCGAGCCCGGCCTTGGCCACGGCGTAGGCGCTCCAATAGGCGATGCCGCTGCGGGCGATGCGGTCGGTGACGAAGACCGCGCGCGGCGCCTCGGCGGCGCGCAGCAGCGGGTCGACCGAGCGGATCAGCCGGTAATTGGCGTTCAGGTTGAGGTCGAGCACCCGGGCCCAGACCTTCTCGTCGCTGTAGGCGACCGGGCCGAGATGGCCGAGCATGGCGGCGTTGGCGACCAGCAGGTCGAGCTTGCCGAAGCGCTGCGCCAGCGAGCCGCCGAGCAGGTCGATCTGCTCGAACTTCGACAGGTCCATCGGCACCAGCGTGGCGCTGCCGCCCGCGGCCTTGATGGCGTCGTCGGTCTGCTCCAGCCCGCCGACGGTGCGGGCGGCGCAGACGACATGGGCGCCGGCGGCGGCGAGCCGCACCGCGACCGCGGCGCCGAAGCCGCGCGACGCACCGGTGACAAGCGCGATCCGGCCCTCCAGAGGCCTCGTGGTCTCGGCCATCGGATCAGACGCGCTCGGAGAGGGCGGAGCTGCGGCGCGGCGCCGCCGTGTGGTCGGTCAGCGGCGTCGGATAGTCGCCGGTGAAGCAGGCGTCGCAGAACTGGCGGGCGTTGCCGGCCCGCTTCGGCGCGCCCATGGCCCGGTACAGCCCGTCTATCGAGATGAAGGCCAGGCTGTCGACGCCGATCAGCTCGGCCATCTGCTGCACCGAGTAGTTGTGCGCCAGGAGCTTCGACTTCTCCGGCGTGTCGATGCCGTAGAAGCAGGGGTTGGTCGTCGGCGGGCTGGAGATCCGCATATGGACCTCCTTGGCGCCGGCGTCGCGCACCATCTTCACGATCTTCTGGCTGGTGGTGCCGCGCACGATCGAATCGTCGACCAGCACCACCCGGCGGCCCTCGATCATCGCCCGGTTGGCGTTGTGCTTCAGGCGCACGCCGAGATGGCGGATCTGGTCAGTCGGCTCGATGAAGGTGCGGCCGACATAGTGGTTGCGGATGATGCCGAGCTCGAACGGGATGCCGCTCTGGGCGGCGAAGCCAATGGCCGACGGCACGCCCGAATCCGGCACCGGGATGATGACGTCGGCCTCGATCGGCGATTCGACCGCCAGCTCGGCCCCGATCCGGCGCCGCGCTTGGTAGACCGAGGAGCCCTCGACCACGCTGTCGGGGCGGGCGAAGTAGATGTATTCGAAAATGCAGAAGCGCCGCTCGGTCGGCTGGAACGGCTTGATGCTGGTGACGCCGTCGGCACTCAGCACCACCATCTCGCCCGGCTCGACGTCGCGGATGAACTCGGCGTCGATGATGTCCAGCGCGCAGGTCTCCGACGCCAGCACGTGGCTGGTGCCGGACGCCGTCTCCAGCTTGCCCAGCACCATCGGCCGGAACCCCATCGGGTCGCGGATGCCGATGACATGCTCGGACGACAGGGCGATCAGCGAATAGGCGCCCTCGGCCTGGCGCATCGCCTCGACCAGCCGGTCGATCACGTTGCCGCCGCGGGCGGTCGCCATCAGGTGCAGGAACACCTCGGTGTCCGAGGTCGACTGGAACAGGCAGCCGCGGCTGACCAGCTGGTGCCGCAGGCGCCCGGCATTGGTCAGGTTGCCGTTGTGGGAAATGGCGAAGCCGCCGAACTCGAAATCCGCGAACAGCGGCTGGACGTTGCGCAGGCCGGCGCCGCCGGTGGTGGCGTAGCGGTCATGGCCGATCGCGGCGTTGCCCTTGAGCTGGCCGACGACCGCTTGCGACGAGAAGGCGTCGCCGACCAGGCCGTTAGCGCGGTGGACATAGAACTGCTCGCCGTCATGCGAGACGATGCCGCAGGCCTCCTGGCCGCGGTGCTGCAGCGCGTGCAGCCCCAGCGCGGTCATCGCGGCGGCCTCGGGGTGCCCCATGATGCCGAAGATGCCGCACTCCTCACGGAGCGTGTCGCCGTAGAGGTCGAAGGGATCTGTCGTCAGCATGTCGCCGCGAGGGCTCCTGATCCTGGGCGCCATCGGCGCCAATCGGCCCGGCGCCACTTACAACGTCTGGCGCCTATATAATGTCAACCGCCACCGGTTGCACCCGCGTTCGACGGGGGGGCCGGATGCGTCTGCGTCGGGTGTGTCGGCGTGATGCCGGGTGCGGCCGGCGCCGGAGCAGGCGGCTGGGCCGGCTGCGGCTGCGCCGGTTGCGGCTGGGCGGGAGCCTGGTTCTGGTTCAGCAGACTGCCGATCGGGTCGGCGATCTGCGGCACCAGGGCCGGGGCCTCCTGCTTGGCCTTGTCGATGGCGCCGGCCAGCGCCTCCTGCGGCACCAGGCCCTTCAGGTACTCGGCACCGGCCTGCACCCAGGGCAGCATCCGGGCGTTCTCCAGCCAGGGCGGCCGCCGGGTCTCGGGGAACACCCAGGTCAGCAGCAGATAGGCGAGGCAGACCAGCACGGCGCCGCGCACCACGCCGAACACGAAGCCGAGCGAGCGGTCGACGGCGCTGAGCGCGGAGCCCTTCACCACCCGGGCGATCAGATGGCTGATGGTGGAGAAGATCACCAGCGCCACGACGAAGATGCCGACGCCGGTCAGGATGTCGGCCAGGAGCTGCATCTCGATGTACTGGCGCAGATAGGGCCTGGCGTCGTTGAAGGTCCACAGCGTCACCAGCGCGGCGCCGAGCCAGCCGGCGATCGACAGCACCTCGGCCACGAAGCCGCGCGCCAGCGCCAGGAAGGCTGAGATGGCGAGGATGATCAGGATCGCGATGTCGCCGGCGGCGATGGGTAGGCTATCCAGAATCGGTCTCCTCGAAACTCCTGCGGCGGCCTGCTGACGCGCCGCGCCCGTCGGTGTTGAACAGGGCCACCAGCTCCTCCAGCCGGGCGATGCTGCGCCGCTCGATCGGCAATGCGTCGCGGCTGGGCGCACGACCCCGCTTCGGGTGACCTTGTGGCACGATCGCGGCGGCGAATCCAAGCTTCGCGGCTTCCTTCAGCCGCGCATCGCCCTGGCCCACCGCGCGGATCTCGCCGGACAGGCCGATCTCGCCGAACACCACCGTGTCGCGCGGCACCGGCACGCCGGTGAGGGAGGAGATCAGGGCGGCCGCCACCGCCAGGTCCGCCGCCGGCTCGACG
This sequence comes from Inquilinus sp. CA228, assembly GCF_052078665.1. Lineage (NCBI taxonomy): Bacteria > Pseudomonadati > Pseudomonadota > Alphaproteobacteria > Rhodospirillales > Rhodospirillaceae > Inquilinus > Inquilinus sp. CA228. The sequence continues at coordinate 50,604 of NZ_JBQJIK010000011.1, forward strand.
ATGCGCAGGCCGCCGGCGACGTTGAGATAGACGTCGTTCATGCCGATGGCGACGCCGCAGCGCGCCTCCAGCACCGCCAGCACCATGGCCAGCCGGGCGCTGTCCCAGCCGACCACGGCGCGGCGTGGGGTGCCGAGCGACGAGGGCGCGACCAGGGCCTGGATCTCGACCAGCACTGGCCGGGTGCCCTCGAGCCCGGCGAAGACCGCGGCGCCGGAGACGTCGCCGCTGCGGTCGGCCAGGAACAGCTCGGACGGGTTGCTCACCTCGGCCAGGCCGGCATCGGTCATCTCGAACACGCCGATCTCGTCGGTGGCGCCGAAGCGGTTCTTCACCGCGCGCAGGATGCGGAACTGGTGGCCGCGCTCGCCCTCGAAATAGAGCACGGTGTCGACCATGTGCTCGAGCACGCGCGGGCCGGCGATGGCGCCATCCTTGGTAACATGGCCGACGATCAGGAGGGCGGTGCCGCGGCGCTTGGCGTGGCGGATCAGCTCGGCGGCGGAGGCGCGGACCTGGGCGACGGTGCCCGGCGCGCTCTCCAGCGCTTCCAGGAACATGGTCTGGATCGAATCGATCACCACGACCTTCGGCCCGTCCGGCCGGTCCATGGCGGCGATGATGTCGCGGACGTTGGACGAGGCGGCAAGGCGGACCGGCGCCTCGGCCAGGCCCAGGCGCCGGGCCCGCATCCGGATCTGGTCGACCGCCTCCTCGCCCGAGACATAGGCGCAGTCGATGGTGCCGGCCAGGCGGCACACCACCTGCAGCAGCAGGGTCGACTTGCCGATGCCGGGGTCGCCGCCGATCAGGATGGCCGAACCGGCGACGATGCCGCCGCCGCAGACCCGGTCGAACTCGTCATTGCCGCTGCGCCAGCGCGGCTCGTCGATCGTGGCCGCGGCCAGGTCGGCGAAGGCGACGGCGCGGCCGCCGCCGGCCTTGGCCCCGCCGAACGCCTTCGGCGCGGCCTCGACCACCTCCTCGACCAGGGTGTTCCACTCGCCGCAGGACTCGCAGCGCCCGGTCCAGCGCGAATAGCTGGCGCCGCAGTTCTGGCAGATGTAGCGGGTCGCGTTCTTCGCCATGGGCGAACCCTACGTCAGGAAACCCGGACCTGCATCTGGATCGGCCCGTCCGCGCGGCCGTGCACGAACTGGTCGACATGGGCGTTGCCGGAATCATCCACCTGCGCCGCCGGCCCGGCCCAGATGATCCGGCCTTCATAGATCATGGCGATGCGGTCGGCGATCTTGCGGGCGCTGGCCATGTCGTGGGTGATCGACAGGGTGGTGGCGCCGAGGTCGCGGCGGCATTTCACGATCAGGTCGTTGATCACGTCGGCCATGATCGGGTCGAGGCCGGTGGTCGGCTCGTCGAAGAAGATGATCTCCGGCTCCGCCGCGATGGCGCGGGCCAGGCCGACGCGCTTCTGCATGCCGCCCGACAGCTCGGCCGGGGTGAGCACGGCGACGTCGGGCCCGAGGCCGACCTGGGCCAGCTTGTCGACCGCGATCTCCTTGGCCCGCTTGCGGGATTCGCCACGGCCCTGGATCAGGCCGAAGGCCACATTCTCCCAGACCGACAGGCTGTCGAACAGGGCGGCGCCCTGGAACAGCACGCCGAAGCGCTTCATCAGATCGACCCGGTCGCCGCCCGACAGCCGGGTGGTCTCGGCGCCGTCGACCAGGATCCGGCCGCGGTCCGGGCGGATCAGGCCCACGATCGACTTCAGCAGCACCGATTTGCCGGTGCCGGAGCCGCCGATCACGACCAGGGATTCGCCCGCCGCGATCTCCAGGTCGATGCCGCGCAGCACCTGCTTCGAGCCGAAGCCCTTGTGCACGCCCTCCAGTTTGATCTTGGGGGTGGTCGCCATCTCTGCCGTCACCCCACGTACAGGCCGGTGATCATGAAGTCGAACAGCAGGATCAGGATCGAGGCGGAGACCACCGCATTGGTGGTGGCCGCGCCGACGCCCTGGGCCCCGCCGCGCGAGTTGTAGCCGTGGTAGCAGCCCATCAGCGCGACGACGAAGCCGAAGGCCGCGGCCTTGAGCAGGCTGAGCACGACGTCCTCGACCTCGAGCGCCTGCCAGGTCGCGACCATATAGGCCGAGGGATTTTCGCCGAGTCGGTAGACGCTGATCAGGAAGCCGCCGAACACGCCGATGATGTCGGCCACGATCACCAGGCACGGCAGCATCAGCAGGCCGGCGATCAGCCGCGGCGCCACCAGGTACTTGTACGGGTTGGTCGACAGGGTGCTGAGCGCGTCGATCTGCTCGGTCACCCGCATGGTGCCGATCTCGGCCGCCATCGAGGCGCCGATGCGGCCGGCGACCATCAGCCCGGCCAGCACCGGCCCCAGCTCGCGCACCACCGACAGCAGGACGACGCTGGCCCCGAAGCCGCCGGCGCCGAAGCGGGCGAAGCCCGCCTGGGTCTGCAGCGCCAGCACCATGCCGGTGAACAGCGCGGTCAGCCCGACCACCGGCAGCGAGTAGTAGCCGATGTCGATGATCTGACGCAGGAACAGCCGCGGGTAGAAGGGCGGCCGCAGGCATTGCCCCAGCGCGGTCAGGGTGAACAGGGCGAGGCGGCCGACCGCGGCGAGGAAGGCCAGGAAGGTGCGCCCGATCGTGGCGAGGAAGTTCATTCGGCCCCGCCGAGATAGCGGCGGGCACAGCGCCGGCCGAGGCTGGTCAGGATCTCGTAGCCGATGGTGCCGGCGCTCTCGCCCAGCCGGTCGGGCGGCAGCTCCGGGCCGATGATCTCGGCCAGGGCGCCGGGCGCGGCCAGCGGTTCGGGAATGTGGGTCACGTCCACCGTGATCAGATCCATCGAGATGCGGCCGGTGATCGGCGCGGTGAAGCCTGCGATGCGCACGGCGCCACGACCACTGGCGGCCCGCGGCACCCCGTCGGCATAGCCCACGGCGATCGTCGCGAGCCTGGCCGGACCCTCCACGCGGTGGGCGGCACCGTATCCAACGGTCATGGGGGTGTCAACGCGGCGGATCTGCAGGATTCTGGCTTCCAGCCGCACCACGGCGGCCATCGGATTCGGCCGGCCCGGCGTCGGGTTGAGGCCATAGAGCGCGGCGCCCGGGCGGGTCAGGCCGCCGTGGAAGTCCGAGCCAAGGAAGATGCCGGCGGAATTGGCGATGCTGACCGGCGCCGGCGGCAGCGTCGCCACGACCCGGCGGAAGCGGTCGAGCTGGGCCCGGCTCATCGGGTTCCCGGCCTCCTCGGCGCAGGCGAGGTGGGTCATCCAGGCGATCGGCCCGATGCCGTCCAGCACCGTCGGATCCGCAGCCAGCCTGGCCTGGTCTTCCGGCGTCAGGCCGAGCCGGTTCATGCCGCTGTCGAGATGGACGAAGCCGGGCAGGGCGGTGCCGAGCGTCTTCGCATGGCCGGCCCAGGCGGCGATCTCTCCGAGGTCGTTCAGCGCCGGGATCAGATCGTGGGCGGTGTAGTCGGCGGCCAGACCCGGCAGCAGGCCGTTGAGGACGACGATCCGGGGCTCGTCGAGCGCGGCCCGCAGCGCGATGCCCTCGTCCAGATGGGCGACGAAGAAGCTGCGGGCGCCGGCGGCGAACAGGGCGCGGCCGACCGGCACGGCGCCGAGGCCGTAGCCGTCGGCCTTGAGCACGGCGCCGCATTCGGCCGGCGCGCCCTGCGCCTGGAGCCGGCGCCAGTTCCCGGCGATGGCGTCGAGGTCGATGGTCAGCAGGGCGCCGGCCCGGCCGAGCGCCGCCGCCTCAATGGTCATCGAAGCTGGGATCGGACTGCAGGTTGGAGAACTTGGTATACTGGCCCTCGAAATGCAGCCGCCGCGTGCCGGTCGGGCCGTGGCGCTGCTTGGCGACGATGACCTCGGCCACGTTGTGCACCCGGTCCATCGCCGCCATCCAGTCCTGATGCTCCGGCGTGCCCTCGGGCGGCTCGCCCTTCGACAGGTAGTAGGCCTCGCGATAGACGAACATGACCACGTCGGCGTCCTGCTCGATCGAGCCGGATTCGCGCAGGTCGGAGAGCTGCGGCCGCTTGTCCTCGCGGTTCTCGACCTGGCGCGACAGCTGAGACAGGGCGATGACGGGGATGCTGAGGTCCTTGGCCAGGATCTTCAGGCCGCGGGTGATCTCGGAGATCTCCTGCACCCGGTTCTCGTTCTTCTTGGTCGACCCGGCGCTCATCAGCTGGATGTAGTCGACCACCAGCATGCCGAGATTATGCTGACGCTTCAGGCGCATGGCGCGCGTTCTTAAGGTACTGATCGAGACGCCGGCGGTGTCGTCGATGAAGAATGGCGTCTGCCGGATCAGGTTCGCCGCCTCGACCACGCGCGGGAAGTCCGACCGCTTCATGTCGCCCTTGCGGATCCGCTCCGAGGCGATCTCGGCCACCTCGGACAGGATACGGACGGCGAGCTGATCGGCTGACATTTCCATCGAGAAGAAGCCGACCACGGCGCCTTCCTTGCCGTGCTTGCGCAGATAGGCGGTGGCCGCGTTGAAGGCCATGTTGGTGGCCAGCGCGGTCTTGCCCATGCCGGGCCGGCCGGCCAGGACGATCAGGTCCGAGGGCTGCATGCCGCCCATCATCTTGTCGATCTCGGCCAGGCCGGTGGTGACGCCGGTCAGCGGCGTGTCACGCTCCAGCGCCTTGCCGGCGGCGTCGACCGCCCGCGCCAGGACGTCGCCGAAGGGCTCGAAATCCTTGCGCAGCACGCCCGAGCTGGACAGGCGGTACAGCTTCTCCTCGCCCTCCTGGATCTGGGCGGGGCCGTCCATCTCGTTTTCGAGCTTGTAGGCGTCGTTGACGATCTCCTCGCCGGCCAGGATCAGCTGGCGCCGCAGCGACAGGTCGTAGATGGTCTGGGCATAGTCCTCGGCGTTCATCACCGAGACCACGCTGGCCGCCAGGTCGGTCAGGTACTGGGCGCCGCCGACGCCCTCCAGCTCGTTGTCGGTCTCGAAATACTGCTTCAGGCTGATCGGGTCGGCGATCCGGTTCTGCTCCGCGAGTCGCAGCGCCGCGCCGTAGATCCGGCCATGGGCCGGGACATAGAAATGCTCCGGCCGCAGGAAGTCCGATGCCTTCTCCAGCGCGGCGTTGTTGGCCAAAATGGCGCCGAGCAGCGCCTGCTCGGCCTCCTCGTTCGCCGGCATGCGCCGGTAGGTCGGGCTCGCCATCTGGTCGGCGCTGTGAACGAGGGTGAGGGGGGATTCGGGACGGAACTTCTCCATCGGCCCACCCTACCGCAGCCGGGCAGGGCACCGCCAGGAACGACGGTCCGATCCCCCTGTGGATAGCGGGACCGAATGTGAACTGTTCTGTGGACAACCGGAATCCGGCTGTCGGATCAAGGGGATGCCGGCTTGGTAGTCGCGGTCGAAAGACCCGCCTGCTGCCGCCTCTCCGCACCGTCCATGATGGTGCGGGCGAGGCTGTCGTAATCGCCGTCGAAATGGTGGCCGCCGGTGGTCTTGATCACCTCGGCGCCGGCCATGGCGGGGGTCGGGCAGACGGTGTCGTCCTCGTCCTCGCCGTAGAAGCACTGGATGCGGGCCGGGTCGATCGACTTCAGCTCCGGCGCGACCGGCGGCGCATCGTCGTCGGCGCTGACGCCGAGCCAGCCGGTGACCCGGATCTCGAAATCGGTCCGCTCGGCCAGGCCCAGCAGGCTGATCTGGTCGACCTTCGCCTTCTCCGCCGCCGGCAGCCGGTTGTAGGCGAAGGGCAGGACATTGGCGCCGAAGGAGTAGCCGATCAGGATCACCCGCTGGGCGCCCCAGGCCTTGCCGTAATGGTCGATGATGTGGGCCAGGTCCTTGGCCGTCTGCTCCGGCGTCTGCTGGCTCCAGAAGGTGCGCAGGCTGTCGACGCCGACGACGGAAACCCCTTTGCTCTGAAGGGCTTCGCCGATGCTCTTGTCGAGATCCTGCCAGCCGCCGTCGCCGGAATAGATGATCGCCAGGGTGGGCGAGGGGCCGGCCGCCCGCAGTTCCTCCAGCGGCAGGCTGCTGACGGCGGAGGCATCGGCATCCGTCGGCGCGTCCTGATGCAGCATCGTCACGACCTGGTCGGCCAGCGGCGCGTCCTGCGGCAGGGTCACCACCTCGCCGCCCGAGGCCGTCGCGAGATCGCTCGCCGCCGTATCCGGCTGCTGCAGGCCGATGCGCCACCAGCCGGGGATGTGCGGCTGCGGTCCGTAGGTGAAGCCGCCGCCCGGGGCCGGCGTCGCCACCGGCGTGTCGGCCGGACCGGTGCAGAGCGGCAGCTTGGTCTTCAGCGGCGGCAGCGGGCCGATGCTGGCGCCGCCCTCGATCGTGGTCCTGGCGGCGGCCTGGGCCACCGCGCCATAGGCCACGGTCGCGCCCTGGCCCCGGCCGACCACGATCGGGGCATGGTAGGCGGCGAATTTGTACTCGCGCTCGAGCCGCTGGCTCAGATCCTCGAAATCGCCGGCAGGGGAGTGGCAATCCTGGTCGTCGCCGTGCTCCAGCCCGTCGAGATAGCTCTTCAGGTCGACACCGACGACGAAGGCGCCGCTGCCCTGCAGCCGCTGCGCCGCCGTGTCGAACTCCGCGGTCCAGCCGGTGTCGTCCGACAGCAGGAAGACCATGGAGCCCGGCTGCCCCTCCGGCTGCCACAGCCGGACCGAACCGAGGGTGCCGCCGTCATAGCTGCGCGGCGGTGCGGCCGCGGCGCGCTGGTCGGGGATCAGCCAGGCCGCGGCGGCCAGGGCGACCCCGGCGGTCACCGCCAGCCCGGCGGCGGCCAGCCAGGAGGTGCGCTTCATCGAGCCACCAGCCCCTTGATCCCGCCGCCGATCAGCGCCGCGATGTCGGAGATGGCCAGGGCCGGCGCCAGGCCGCTCGGCGTCGCCAGGTAGCGCGGCTCCCACACCGGGTCGTATTTCTGCTTGAAGGCTCGCAGCCCTTCGAAATTGTAGAAGCGGGCGCCGCTGCGGTAGACGAAGCGGCCGATGCGGTGCCAGAGCGGCGCCAGCGGGTGGCTCTCCAGGCCGGACAGCGGCGCCATGCCGAGGCTGAACGTCTCGTAGCCCTGATCCTTGAAATGCACGATCAGCTTCGTGATCAGGAACTCCATCACCAGCTTGGAATTCGCCTCGGTGTGCCGCATCAGGTCGATGGCGACTTCGCTCTTCTCGTCGGTCACCATCAGCGTGGCGAAGGCCACCAGCCGACCGTTCTCGCGCACCAGGGCCGTGGGCGAGCCGTGGACGTAGCCGGGGATGAAGGCGCCGAGCGAGAACCGCTTCTCCTTGGCCTCCTGCTTGTGCAGCCAGTCGTCGGAGACGGCGGCGAGCTCGCTGATCAGGCCCGTGCCTGCGCCCGCGGGCACCATCTCGAAGCTCAGCCCGTCTTTCTCGCCGCGGGACAGGGCGTAGCGCAGCGCCTTCTTGCGGCTGCCGCCCTCGAGCGTGAAGGCGCGCAGCGGCACCCGCGCCTCCTCGCCCAGCTTCGACAGCGTCATGCCGGTGTCGAGATAGAGCGGCAGGGTCTCGGCCCGGACGCCGTAATAGGCCGGGCGGCCGCTGGTGGCCTCGGTCATCTCGCGGAAGCGCCAGATCAGCTCCGGCCAGTCTTCGCGCGCGCCGACCGGGTCGCCCAGCGCGGCCCAGGTGCGGCCCTGGATGGCGTACATCAGGAAGGCGCGGCCGCTGTCCGAGAACAGCAGGGCTTTGTCGCCCATGCGCACCAGATTGGCCTCGGCGCGCGGCTGCTGCCGCAGGATTTGCTCGGCCTGGTGCAGCTCGGCGGCGGTCGGTGCCGTCATCCGGCCGTGATGGGCCCGCACCAGGTGCCACAGGCCATACAGCGTGGCCAGCAGGCTGACCGCGACCATGGCCCTGAGCGCGCGCGACGCTTCCTCATGGACCTCGAAGGTCCACCACAGGTCGTTGGCGTAGGCGACGTGGCGGAAGGAGAAGAAGGTCAGCCAGGCCATGCCGCCGACGACGCTGCCGACCGCCACCAGCCAGCCCGGGGTCATCGGCTGGTCGAACAGGGCGGAGCGGCGCCAGAACTCCTCCCGGCAGGGCAGCATGATGACCAGGCACAGCAGCAGCAGCAGCGCCTCGCGCCAGGCGAAGCCCTTGCCCAGGGCCAGCACGGCGCTGACCGCGAGCAGCAGCAGGGTCAGCCAATAGGCCGCGATCAGCCGCCGGAACAGGCCCCAGGCGACGACCAGCAGCGCCAGCCCGGTGACCGCCGCGAGGATATGCGACAGCTCGACCACCGCGACCGGCAGCGTCTCCAGGATCTCAAAGCGGCTCTTCAGCGTCGGGGTGGCGGCCGAGATCAGCAGCAGCGTGCCGACGACGAAGATCAGCGCGGCCATCACCGACGGCATCAGCCGGCCGGCGACGTCGAGGGTCAGCCGCGTCGGGGCGTGGCTCTGCAGCCGGCTCAAGGCCCGCGCCGTCTCGGCGCTGGCGAGGATGCCGACGGCCAGGATCACCGGGATCAGGAAGTAGACCGCGCGGTAGACGACCAGCGCGGCGGCGATGGCCTGCGGCGGCAGCACCGGGCCGAGGCCGAGCAGCATCACCGATTCGAACACGCCGACGCCGCCCGGCACATGGCTGATGATGCCGGCCACGGTGGCGACGACGAAGACGACGAAGAAGGCGCTGAACGGCACGCTGCCATGCGGCAGCAGGATCCAGAAGGCAAAGCCGGCGAACAGCAGCTCGATGGTCGAGATCACCAGCTGGCCCGCGGCGATGCCGACGCTGGGCAACGGAATTCGGCCCAGGAAGGGCTGGCCGGGCCGGCGCAGGGCGCAGAGCAGCAGGAACAGCGCGGCGCCGGCCAGGATCACGGCGGCGCCGGCGCTGGTCCAGAGGCTGTGGACGCCGAGCGCGCGGGTCAGCAGATGCGGCTGCAGCAGCACCCCGGCGGCGCCGACAGTGACGATGCCGAAGCCGAAGGCGAGGGCGCAGAAGCCGGCGATCTTGGCGATGTCGCCGAACTCGAGCCCGGTCGCGGTGTAGACGCGGTAGCGCACCGAGCTGGCGGTGACCAGGCCGCCGATGGTGTTGCCGACGGCATAGCCGCAGAAGCTGGCCAGGGCCATGGTCCGCAGCGGCACCCGGGCGCCGACATAGCGCAGCGCCGACCAGTCATAGCCCATCAGCGCGACGAAGCTGCCGATCGTGCCCATCAGCGCCAGGCCGACCGAGGTCCAGGGCAAGGCGCGGATCCGGGCGATCAGGTCGTGCCAGCTCATCGCCGCCAGCTCCTGCCGGATCGCGTAGGCGGCGCCGGCGAACAGCAGCAGGGTGACGATGGTCAGCAGGGCCGGCTTCAGGCGCTGGTGCATGGGTCGAAGGGTCAGGCCGCCGGCGACGGCGGCCGCGTCGGCAGTCGGAACGGAAACCGCCTGCGGCTGTGCCGTGGACATTGGGGGGAACTCGATTGGACCGGATCGGCCGGACGCTAGTCCCGCCCAGGCTCCGGATCACGTTAAGAGTTTGCAACCTGTTGTTCAGGTTGCACGGCCGGGCGTTCCCCAACAAAAAAGCGCGGACCCGAAGGTCCGCGCCTTTTCGATACAGAACCGAACCGGGCTGGTCAGGCCGGCTCGCCCTCGGTGCTCTCGGTCTCGGCTTCGGCGATCGCGGCCTCGGCAGCGGCTTCAGCCGCCGCTTCTTCCTCTTCAAGGACCGAGGCGACGACCATGCCGCCGCGCGTGCGCTGCATCTCGGCCTCTTCGGCCGAACGGGCGACGTTCACGGTGACGATGACGCTGACCTCGGGGTGCAGCCGGATCCGGACCTTCTCCAGGCCCAGGGTCTTGATCGGCTGCTCGATCGCGACCTGGCCGCGCGAGACGGTGTAGCCCGCCTCGGTCAGGGCCTCGGCGATGTCGCGCGCCGACACCGAGCCGTAGAGCTGGCCGGTGTCGCCGGCCTGGCGGATGATGACGATGTGGACATCGACCATGCGCCCGGCGACGTTTTCGGCCTCGCCCTTGGCTTCGAGGTTGTTGGCCTCGATCTGCGACCGCTGCTTCTCGAACACGGCCAGATTGGCCTTGGTCGCGCGCAGCGCCTTCTTCTGCGGCAGGAGGTAGTTGCGGGCGAAGCCGGGCTTCACCTTCACCACGTCGCCGATCTGGCCGAGCTTTTCGACCCGCTCCAGCAGGATGATTTCCATCGGATCCTCCCCTTACTTCACGATGTAGGGCAGGAGGCCGAGGAAGCGCGCGCGCTTGATGGCGCGGGCCAGCTCACGCTGCTTCTTGGCCGAGACCGCAGTGATGCGGCTCGGGACGATCTTGCCGCGCTCGGAGATGAACCGGCCCAGCAGCTTGGTGTCCTTGTAGTCGATCTTCGGCGCGTTGGCGCCGGAGAACGGGCAGGTCTTCCGACGGCGGAAGAACGGACGGCGTGCACCCATCGCGCTCATGCCTGGGCTCCTTCACCTTCGGCCGGTTCGCGCGGGGGGCCGAAGCCGCGATCCCGGCGCTCGCCGCGATCACGATCGCCGCGGGGGCCATCACGGTCGCCCCGGCCATCGCGGTCGCGACCGTCACGGTCCCGGCCGGCCCGGCTCTGCATCATCGCCGAGGGGCCTTCCTCGAGGACGTCCATGCGCAGGGTCAGGGTGCGCAGCACGTCCTCGTTGATGCCCATCAGGCGCTCCATCTCGGCCACGGCGGCCGCGGGGGCGTCGATGTTCAGCAGGACGTAGTGGCCCTTGCGGTTCTTCTTGATCCGGTAGGCAAAGCTCTTCAGGCCCCAATACTCGGTCTTGGTGACCTTGCCGCCGTTCTCGGTGAGGATGGTGGAGAAGCCCTCGGTCAGGGCCTCCACCTGCGCGGCGGACACGTCCTGCCGCGCGATGTACACGCATTCGTAAAGTGGCATGGTGACTCCTTATGGCTGTTCCCGACATGGCGCTGTGCGGGGACCGCCAGCCGCCCATGTCAAAGCCGATCGCTATGCCAAGCGACCAGCAAGGAGCATCGACGAAGCCGCGCACTATACTCAGGAACGCCCGAAGATCAAGCGCGATCGGACCCCTGTACCGTCGATCAGGCTTGACTTGCGGTGGCGAGGCTCTAAGACCAGCGCCCTTAATTGCGATGCGGGGGAACGCCGCCATGGCGCGCGCTTTCGTGTTTCCGGGACAGGGCAGCCAAGCTGTCGGCATGGGCAAGGCGCTGGCCGACGGGTCGGCCAGCGCGCGCGAGGTCTTCGCCGAGGTCGACGCGGCGCTGGGGCAGAAGCTGTCCGAGCTGATGTTCGGCGGCGACATCGAGACGCTGACGCTGACCGAGAACGCCCAGCCGGCGCTGATGGCGGCCTCGGTCGCCGCGGCGCGGACGGTGGCGGAGCGGTCCGGCCGGTCGCTGGCCGATCTCGCGGGCTTCGTCGCCGGCCATAGCCTCGGCGAGTATTCGGCCCTGGCCGCGGCTGGTGCGGTCAGCGTCGCCGATGCGGCCCGGCTGCTGCGCCTGCGCGGCCGGTCGATGCAGAAGGCGGTGCCGGTCGGAATCGGCGCCATGGCGGCGCTGCTGGGTCTCGACCTCGACCAGGCGCGCGACGTCGCCGCCCGCGCCTCGACCGCGGATTCAATCTGCAGCGCGGCCAACGACAACGCGCCAGGCCAGGTCGTGGTCAGCGGCCACAAGGCGGCGGTGGAGCGGGCGATGGCGCTGGCGGCCGAACTCGGCGCCAAGCGCAGCATCCTGCTGCCGGTCAGCGCGCCCTTCCATTGCCCGCTGATGGCGCCGGCCGCCGAGGCGATGCGCGCGGCGCTGGCCGAGGTCGAGATCAAGGCGCCGGCCGTGCCGGTGGTGGCCAATGTCACCGCGGCCCCGGTCACCGCGCCGGACGAGATCCGCCGCCTGCTGGTCGAGCAGGTGACCGGCACCGTGCGCTGGCGCGAGAGCGTGCTTTACATGAAATCGGCGGGCGTGCTGGAACTGGTCGAGCTCGGGGCCGGCAAGGTGCTGGCCGGCCTCGCCAAGCGCATCGATCGCGACCTCGCCGCGGTGTCGCTGCAGACGCCGGAGGAGATCGACGCCTGGATCGCATCGACCGGCGCCTGAACTGCAAGGCCTGACGGACAAGGGAAGAGAGCATGTTCGATCTGAACGGCAAGTCGGCGCTCGTCACCGGCGCCTCGGGCGACATCGGCCGCGCCATCGCGACCCTGCTGCACGCCCAGGGCGCCACCGTGGCGCTGTCCGGCACCAAGGTCGAGAAGCTGGAGGCGCTGGCCCGTGAGCTGGGCGAGCGGGCCTATGTGACGCCGGGCGACCTGTCGAGCGCCGAGGGCGCCGAATCGGTGGCCAAGGCGGCCGAGGCGGCGACCGGCGGCATCGACATCCTGGTTAACAATGCCGGCCTGACCCGCGACGGCCTGGCGATGCGGATGAAGGACGATGATTTCGAGACCGTCCTCGACGTCAACCTGGTGTCCGCCTTCCGCCTGGCGCGCGCGGCGCTGCGCGGCATGATGAAGAAGCGCTGGGGCCGGATCGTGTCGATCACCTCGATCGTCGGCCACACCGGCAACCCCGGCCAGGCGAACTACGCCGCGTCCAAGGCCGGACTGACCGGCATGACCAAGGCGCTGGCGCAGGAGGTCGCGAGCCGCGGCATCACCGTCAACTGCGTCGCCCCGGGCTTCGTCACCAGCGCCATGACCGAGGCGCTGAACGACGAGCAGAAGGCGCGGATTTCCGCCACCATCCCGATGGCGCGGATGGGCGACCCGGCCGAGATCGCCGCGGCGGTGCTCTATCTCGCCAGCAGCGAGGCGGCCTACGTCACCGGCCAGACCATCCATGTGAATGGCGGAATGGCGATGGTTTGACGTCGTCAGGCTGGACATGGCCAGATGCTTGGCCATGTTCGATCAGGTGTGTTATGTGACCGCGGGTTACGGGGCGGTCACTCGTGCGGGGGTTCAGCACTGCGGAATTCAGCCCCGTTCCGCTCTCTTGAAAGGTAGAACGAATGAGCGACATCGCCGAGCGCGTTAAGAAGATTGTCGTCGAGCATCTCGGCGTCGAAGAAGGCAAGGTCACCGAGTCGGCCAGCTTCATCGACGATCTGGGCGCCGACAGCCTCGACACCGTCGAGCTGGTCATGGCGTTCGAGGAGGAGTTCGGCTGCGAGATTCCGGACGACGCGGCCGAGAAGATCCTGACGGTGAAGGACGCGATCCAGTTCATCGAGCAGCATTCGGCCGGCTGATCGCAGGCCTGTGCCACACGTTCCGCCGCAGAACCGGATGAAATGATGCGACGTGTCGTAATCACCGGCATGGGGATGGTCACGCCTCTCGGTGCCGGTGTGAAGACCAATTGGGATCGACTGACCGCCGGCCAGTCCGGCATCGGGGCGATCTCGACCTTCAACGTCTCGGATCTGCCGGCGCGGATCGCGGGCATGGTGCCGCGCGGCACCGGCCCGGGTGATTTCGACGTCGACAGCGCGGTCCCGCCCAAGGACCAGCGCAAGAACGACGTCTTCATCCATTACGCGATCGCCGCGGCCAACGAGGCGATCGCGAATTCCGGATGGGTGCCGCCGACCGACGAGGCGCGCGAGCGCACCGGCGTCATGATCGGCTCGGGCATCGGCGGCCTGCAATGGATCGCCGAGGGCTCGCTGACCCTGGAGCAGAAGGGGCCCCGCCGGATCTCCCCCTTCTTCATCCCTGCGGCGCTGATCAACCTGGCCTCCGGCCAGGTCTCGATCCAGCACGGCTTCCGCGGCCCGAACCATGCTGTGGTCACCGCCTGCTCGACCGGCGCGCACGCGATCGGCGACGCGACGCGGCTGATCATGTGGGACGATGCCGACGTCATGGTGGCGGGCGGGGCGGAGGCGGCGGTGTGCCGGCTCGGGCTCGCCGGCTTCGCCGCGGCCCGGGCGCTGTCCACCGGCTACAACGAGACCCCCGACCGGGCCTCGCGCCCCTATGACAAGGGCCGCGACGGCTTCGTCATGGGCGAGGGTGCCGGCGTGGTCGTGCTCGAGGAGCTGGAGCACGCCAAGGCGCGCGGCGCCACGATCTATGCCGAGGTGGTCGGCTACGGCCTGTCGGGCGACGCCCATCACATCACCGCCCCGCCGGAAGACGGCAATGGCGGTTTCCGGGCGATGTCGGCGGCGCTAAAGCGCGCCGGCCTGACCCCGTCGGATATCGACTATGTCAACGCCCACGGCACCTCGACGCCGCTCGGCGACGAGATCGAGCTCGGCGCGGTCAAGCGCCTGTTCGGCAACGCGATCGAGACCGTGTCGATGTCCTCGACCAAATCCGCGATCGGCCATCTGCTCGGCGCGGCCGGCGCGGTCGAGGCGATCTATTCGGTGCTGGCGGTCAACCACGATGTGGTGCCGCCGACGCTGAACCTCGAGGACCCGTCGGACAGCTGCCTCGGCGTCGACCTGGTGCCGAAGCAGGCCAAGGAGCGGCCGGTGCGCGCCGCGCTGTCGAACAGCTTCGGCTTCGGCGGGACCAACGCGTCGCTGGTCTTCCGCGAGTATCTCTGAGGGCATGCTTCGGGCCCTTGCCCGCGCGCTCGCCTTCCTGGTGGTCCTGGCGGCCGTCATCGGTGGCGGCGTCGCCTGGTTCCTCCATGCCTACCGCGCCCCGGGACCGCTGACGACGGGGGCGACGCTGGTCATCGAGCGCGGCAGCGGCCTGACCGCGATCGCGGCGCAGCTCGAGGCGGCGGGAATCGTCGAGAACCGCTGGGTGTTCCTGGCCGGAACCGCGCTCGACGGCGGCGACCGCGCCCTGAAGGCCGGGGAATACGCCTTCGCGCCCGGGACCTCCCCGGCCGAGGCGGCCGACCTGCTGGCCCGCGGCAGCAATGTCTCGCACAAGATCACCATCCCCGAGGGCCTGACCTCGGCCGAGATCGTGGCCCTGGTGCAGGCCGAGCCGCTCTTGACCGGCGAGGCCGGGGACGTCCCGGCCGAAGGCTCGCTGCTGCCGGAGACCTACCAGTTCATCCGCGGCGACACCCGCGTGGCCGTGATCGAGCGGATGCGCAAGGCGATGCGGCAGGAGGTTGACGCGCTGTGGGCTAGGCGGGGCAACGGCCAGCCCGTCAAGTCGCCGCAGGACGCCGTCACCCTGGCCTCGATCGTCGAGAAGGAGACCGGCGTGCCGGCGGAGCGGCCGGTGGTCGCCAGCGTGTTCCTGAACCGGCTGCAGGCCGGCATGCCGCTGCAGTCGGACCCGACCGTGATCTACGCCCTGACCGAAGGGAAGAAGCCGCTCGGCCGCCCCCTGTCCCGGGCCGACTGGAAGCTCGATTCGCCCTACAACACCTATGTCGTGGCAGGCCTGCCGCCGGGGCCGATCGCCAATCCCGGGCGCGACGCACTTGCCGCAGTGCTCAAGCCGGCGGTTACGGACTATTATTACTTCGTAGCCGACGGCTCCGGCGGGCACGTCTTCGCCCGGACGCTCGAGGAGCACAACCGCAACGTCGCCGAATGGCAGAAGCGACGACAGGCCGCCCCGCCCAATCCCGGCGACGCGGCCCCGGACACCGGAGACACCATTGAACGGTAGAGACGACCCCCATCTTCTGCACACGATCCGCGGGGTCCTGGTGCCGATTCACCCGGCCGGCTACCCGTTCATCGGCGTCTTCGCCGTTGCCACCGTGATGCTGTTCATGCTGTGGGAGCCGCTGGGCTGGCTCGGCGTGCTGGCGACCGCCTGGTGCATCTACTTCTTCCGCCACCCGCCGCGGGTGACGCCGAACCGGCCCGACCTGGTGGTGGCGCCGGCCGACGGCGTGGTGCAGATGGTGGTCCAGGCGACACCGCCGGCGGAGCTCGGCTTCGGCAACCGGCCGCTGACCCGGATCAGCATCTTCCTCAACGTGTTCAACGTGCATGTGAACCGGGTTCCGGCCGACGGCGCGGTGATTGACGTGAAGTACCGGCCCGGCAAGTTCCTGAACGCCAATCTGGAAAAGGCCAGCGAGGAGAATGAGCGCAGCGCCGTCTCGCTGCGCCTGCCAGACGGGCGGATCCTGGTCTTCGTCCAGGTCGCGGGGCTGGTGGCCCGGCGCATCATCTGCGACCTGTCCCCGGGCCAGCCGGTGGTGGCGGGCGAGACCTATGGGCTGATCCGCTTCGGCAGCCGCACCGACATCTACCTGCCGGACGGGGTCGAGCCATTGGTCTCGGTCGGCCAGACCATGATCGGCGGCGAGACCGTGCTGGCCGACCTGGCGGCGGCCGCCGTCGCCAACCCGGTCGCGATCGCCCGATGATGAAGCCCGAGCAACGTCGGCACCGGCGGCCCTTCCGCCGCCGACCGGTCGTCCGCATCCGCGGCCTGACGATCAACCGGCTGCTGCCGAACATCCTGACCACTCTGGCGCTGTGTGCCGGGCTGACCGCGATCCGCTACGCCGTGCACGAGCGCTGGGAACAGGCGGTGACGGCGATCCTGGTGGCCGCCGTGCTGGACGGGTTGGACGGCCGCGTCGCCCGGCTGCTGCGCGGGTCGAGCAAGTTCGGGGCCGAGCTGGACAGCCTGGCCGATATCGTGAGCTTCGGCGTCAGCCCGGCGATCATCCTCTATCTCTGGATGATGCAGTACGCCGGCAGCCTGGGCTGGCTGGCGGTGATGGCCTATGCGGTCTGCGCCGCGCTGCGCCTGGCGCGCTTCAACACGGCGCTGGACGACACCACCCTGCCGCCCTTCGCCTACAACTACTTCACCGGCGTGCCGGTGCCCGCGGGCGCCATCCTGATCCTGATGCCGGTGATGATCAGCTTCGAGTTCTCGTCCGGCTTCTGGGTGGCGCCGCTGTTGGTCGGGCTGTGGACCGTCTTCGTGGCGCTGCTGCTGGTCAGCCGGATCCCGACCTTCTCGATGAAGGTGGTGCGGATTCCGCAGGAATATATCGTGCCGGTGCTGGTCGGGATCGGGCTGGTGGCCACGCTGCTGGTTACCGCCACCTGGCCGACGCTGGTCGCGCTCGGCCTGATCTATGTCGGCAGCATCCCGTTCAGCATCCAGCGCTATGCCCATCTCAAGCGCCAGGCCGCGTTGATGATGGGAGAGCTGGATGAGGAGGAGGCGGCGCCGACTGCCGATCCGGCGCAGCAGCCTCCGGACCAGCCGGATCAGCCGAACGCGGCGTAGGCGACCAGCAGCAGGGCGAAGGTGGTCGCCACCCAGCCGACGATGGTCACGATCTCGCGGATCAGGTCGAACGGGCTGTCGGTATCGTCATCGTCATGGATCAGATGCATGGTCGTGCTCTCGCTGTGCGTGATGGCACCATGCACGTTCTCTCGTGAACGCACCGTGACGGCAGTCACACCCGCATGACGCGGCGGATCAGGGCGTCGGACCAGGTCGCGGGCAGGGCGGCGAGCAACCTCGTGCCGGCGTGGACCGGCCAGGGAAAGGCGATCAGCGGCCGGGAGCGCTCCAGCCCGCGCCGGATCACCGCCGCCGCATCCTCGACCTCCATCAGCATCGGCATCGGGAACCTGGCCCCGTCGGTCATCGGCGTGCGCACGAAGCCGGGGCAGATCACCGAGACCCGCACGCCGCGCGGCCGCAGCTCCACCCGCAGCGCCTCGCCGTAGATCCGAACCGCCGCCTTCGACGCGGCATAGGGGCCCATGCCGGGAAAGCCGCGGAAGCCGGCCAGCGAGCTCATCAGCGCGATCTGCCCGGCGCCGCGCGCCGCCATGCGCAGCCGGATCGGGTCGACGGTGTTGAGCACGCCGTCGAGATTGACCGCCAGGATCCGGCGGCCCTTCGCCGCCGCGTCGGCGCCCTCGGCTCCGCCCGGGCCGATTCCGGCATTGGCGATCACGAGGTCCAGCGGCCCGGCCTCGTCGGCCGCCGTTACCGCCGCTGCCATCGCCCTTTGATCGGTGACATCGACCGCCGCTGTTTCCAGTGTCGCGCCGAGGGCCCGCGTCGCCTCGGCCACCGCCTCCAGCCGGGCCGCGTCGCGCCCCAGCAGCACCAGCCGCACGCCGGGTGCGGCGTAGGCCTTCGCGAGCGCGGTACCGAGGCCGCTCGAGGCGCCGGTGATCAGGATCGCGGCCGGCGCCATGGCGTTCTCCTTGAGCGGGATGGATATTTCCCATCAGCGAGGAGGGAATGGGCTATTTCCCTTTCGGAATCGTCCGCTTATAAGCCCGCTATGACTCAGGATAAGACCGCCTCGGCCCAGCTTTCCAGCATGACCGGCTTCGCCCGCAAGGAGGGCGGCGTCGAGGGCGTGTCCTGGGTGTGGGAGGCGCGCAGCGTCAACGGCAAGTCGCTCGACCTTCGCCTGCGCACCCCGGCCGGCTTCGAGCGGCTGGAGGCGGCGGCGCGGGTCGAGCTGGCCAAGCGCTTCCGCCGCGGCAACGTCACCTTGAACCTGTCGCTCGGCCGCAGCGAGTCGGCGCCGCAGCTGCGCATCAACCGCGAGATGCTGGACCAGCTGATCGCGCTGGTGCGCGAGGTGAATGGCGACACCGCGCCGGTCCAGGTCGACGCGCTGCTCGGCGTGCGCGGCGTGGTCGAGAACGGCGACTCCGCCTCGGCCGAGCTGAACGGCGCCGTCGAGGCCGAAGCCGGGGCGGCGATCGCGCCGTTGCTCGACGACCTGCTGGCGACGCGGCTGGAGGAGGGGGGGCGCCTGCGCGACGTCCTGGCCGGCCAGATCGACCAGATCACCGAGCTCGTGAACCAGGCCCGGGTCTCCGCCGCTGCCCAGCCGGAAGCGCTCAAGGCGCGGCTCAAGGCCCAGCTCGACCTGCTGCTGGAGGCCCGGCCGCCCTTGGCCGAGGACCGGCTGGCGCAGGAGGTGGCGGTGCTGGTCGGCCGCTGCGACGTGCGCGAGGAGCTCGACCGGCTCGACGCCCATATCGGCCAGGCGCGCGGCCTGCTCGCCGCCGGCAGCGGCGTCGGGCGCCGGCTCGATTTCCTATGCCAGGAGTTCAACCGGGAAGCCAACACGCTGTGCTCGAAGGCGGCGGATGTGGCGCTGACCCGGATCGGCCTCGACCTCAAGGCCGTGATCGAACAGTTCCGCGAGCAGATCCAGAACATCGAATGACCACGGATATTCCTCGGCGCGGGCTCATGCTCGTCCTGTCCTCGCCCTCGGGGGCGGGGAAGACCTCGATCACCCGGGCCGTGCTGGCGCAGGACCCGAACCTGACGATCTCGGTGTCGGTCACCACCCGCGCCCAGCGGCCGGGCGAGATCGACGGCACGCACTACCATTTCATCGACCAGGCGGCCTATGACGCCATGGTCGCCAATGATGAGCTGTTCGAACGCGCCAAGGTCTTCGGCCACGGCTACGGCACGCCGCGCGCGCCGGTCGAGGCGGCGCTGGCGGCCGGCCGCGACGTCATCTTCGACATCGACTGGCAGGGCACCCAGCAGTTGGCGCAGAAGGCGCGGACCGACCTGGTCAGCGTGTTCGTGCTGCCGCCGACGGTCGAGGCGCTGGAGCAGCGGCTGCGCGCCCGCGCCCAGGACAGCGACGCGGTGATCGCCGGCCGCATGGCCAAGGCGGCGGACGAGATGAGCCACTGGCCGGAATACGACTACGTGATCATCAACCGGGACCTCGATGCCAGCATCGCCCAGGTGCAGGCGATCCTGGCGGCGGAACGGCTGCGCCGCAGCCGCCAGACCGGCCTGCCGGACTTCGTCCGCGCGCTGCAGGCTAGGCTCTAGCTCTTCTCCTGGCGGGCCGCCACGGCGCGGGCCAGGCGGACGAAGCCGGCGATGTCGATCTCTTCGGCCCGCGCCGTCGGCGTCAAGCCCGCCTCGGCCAGCAGCGCCTCGGCGTCGCCCAGGCTGCGCAGGCTGGCGCGCAGCATCTTGCGGCGCTGGCCGAAGGCGGCGGCGGTGACCGTCTCCATCGCCGCGAAGGGGACCACCTCCCGATCGGCACGCGGGCGGAAGCGGACCACGGTGGAATCGACCTTGGGCGGCGGCGTGAAGGCGCGGGCCGGGAGGGTCAGCAGCGGATCGACCTCGGCCCGCCACTGGGCGATCACCGACAGCCGGCCATAGGCGTGGCTGCGCGGGTTGGCGACCAGCCGGTCCGCCACCTCCTTCTGGAACATCAGCGTCAGCGACCGGAACTCGTCGATCCGGCGCAGCCAGCCGATCAGCAGCGGCGTCGCCACGTTGTAGGGCAGGTTGGCGATCACCGCGCGGGGTGCCGGCACCAGGGCCGGGATGTCGGTCTTCAGCGCGTCGGCCTCGACGACCCGCAGCCGATCGCCGGCGATCGCCGCCAGTTCCTCCAGCGCCGGCCGGAAGCGCCGGTCGCGCTCGACCACCGTGACGCTGTCGGCGGCGGAGGCGAGCAGCGCCCGGGTCAGCCCGCCGGGGCCGGGCCCGATCTCGACCACATGCACACCGGCCAGGTCGCCGGCCTCGCGGACGATCCGGGCGGTGACGTTGAGGTCGAGCAGGAAGTTCTGGCCGAGCGACTTCTTGGCCGCCAGGCCGTGCCGCGCGATCACGTCGCGCAGCGGCGGCAGGGCGGCGATCGCGTCGCGAAGAGCGTCGCCGGACAGGGTCAGAGACCCGTCAGAGCCGGATGTCGATATAGGCGTTGCCGCGCAGATCGCGCAGCAGCCGGCGCTGCATCATGTCGATCTTCTGGTCGGCCAGGCCGCCGCGGATCTGGTCGCGGTCGACGCCGTCGCCGCCGGCATCCTGGCGGGAGCAGACCATCATCACGGCGACGCCGTTCGGCACGCGCAGCGGCGAGCTGACCTGGCCGTCGGGCAGGGCGCTGACCACCTGGCGCATCGCGTCGGGCAGGCGGCTGAGCGGCACGTCGCCGAGATCCGGGTTGGCGGTCACGCCCAGCTCCTTGGCCTTGGCCTGGAAGGCCTCGCAGCCGTTCACGCTGGAGAAGTCGTTGCGCATCTGCGCCACCACGGTCTGCACCCGATTGGGCGGCGCGGTCGGCGGCACCGGGACGACGATCTGGTTCAGCCGGACCTTGACACCGGCCGAGGTGTTGGCGTTGACCGTCCGCTTGTCGCGCAGCAGCAGGATGTTGTAGCCGCCGAGGGTGCGGATCGGGTCCGACACCTGGCCCTTTTCCATGGTGCCGAGCACTTGGTCGAGCGCGGGTTCGAGCTGCCCGGCCAGCACCCAGCCCATGTCGCCGCCGCTCTGGGCGCCGGCGGCCTGGCTGAACTGGCGCGCCACGGCCGGGAAGGGGGCGCCGCGCCGGATTTCGGAGACCAGCCGGTCGGCCAGGGCCTTGACCTGGCCTTCGCCGGCATCCTGGTCGACCGCCAGGAAGATCGAGGCGACGAGATATTGCGGCTTGCCCTGATTGGCCTTCAGCCGCTCCACCACCTCGTCGATCTGGGTGTCCGAGACCTCGACCTGGGAGATGAAACGGCGCTGGATCAGCTGGCGCCAGCCGAGCTGGGCCCGCACCTGATCCTCCAGCGCGGTCTGCGGCACCCCGGTGGATTTCAGCATCGTGAACAGCTGCTGCGTCGACATCTTGTTCTGGCCGGCGATCGCCGCCAGCGCCCGGTCCACATCCTGGTCCGGAACGGCGATGCCGGAGCGCCTGGCCTCCTGGCCCTGCAGCTTCTCGTCGATCAGCAGGCGCAGCACCTGGGGCAGCAGCCGCTGCTGGGCGTCCGGAGTCGCCGGCAGGCCGCTGCTCATCAGCGCCAGGCGCATGCGCATCTGCAGGTCGGCCACGGTGATCACGTCGTCATTGACCACCGCGGCGATGGTGCCGACGGCGGAGGCCGGGGCGGGGCGGGTCTGGGCCATCGCCGCGGGAACGGCGAGAGAGGTGATGGCCAGGACCAGGGCGACGATCGGGGCCGACAGGCGACGGATCATGAGGGCGACACGGCCTCGCAGTTGAAAGGCGCAGATACAGCACGTGACTTTGGCCGACTCAAGGCAAAAGCGGCCGGACCCAGGGACGGCATGGGCTTAGCCATCCTCGAGATGGAGCAGCGCGGCGACGCCGAACAGCAGGGCGACGCCGGAGGTGGCCCAGGCGGCCATCGGCACCGGCAGGGTTCCGGCCCGGCCGAGCGCCGCCACGATGTCGCCGAGCACGAAGATCGAGAAGCCGGTGACGATGGCGCCGACGATCATCAGCACGGTGTCGACCCGGCGCCCGGGCCGCAGGCTGAAGGCCGCGGCGACCAGGATCATCGCCGCCATCAGCAGCGGCTGCGACAGCAGCCCCTGATAGGCGATGCGGTAGCGGGTCGAGGAGAAGCCGGTGGCCTCGAGGTTGCGGATATAGTCCGGCAGGTCCCAGAACGAGATGGTCTGCTGCGAGGCGAACCGCTCCTGGATCCCGTTGCGGGTCAGGTTGCTTGCGATCGAGGTGGTGTCGACATGCTCCGCCGGCGTCTCGCCCTTCATCACCCAGGCGTTGCTGATCACCCATCTGCCGTCCTGCAGCTGGGCGCTGGCGGCATCGATCCGGCCGCGATAGCTCTCGTCCGGGTTCAGCAGCAGGAACATCGCGTTCTGCAGCTGGTCGCCGTTGCTGCCGACCGTCTCGGCATGGATGACGACGATCCCGCTCTCGTCCTTCTGGCGCAGCCAGAAGCCGGTCCGCGCCACCTTCATGACGTCGCCGGTGCCGCCCAGGAAGTCGAGGTCCAGGCGCTCGAACCGGCTGTACATCGCCGCCGAGATCGGGTTGACGACCGTGATCTTGAGCACGCCCAGCACCATCGCCGCGGCGATCACCGGGGCCAGGAACTGCCAGGCCGACAGGCCGGCGGCCCGGGCCACCACCAGCTCGCGGCTGCGGGTCATGCGCCAGAAGGTCACCATCGCCGCGATCAGCACGGCGAAGTGGAACAGGATCTCGATATCGCTCGGCAGCTTGAAGGCGGCCAGGGTAAAGGCCAGGCTCACCGGCAGCTCGGGGATAGAGCTGACCTGGCGCACGAACTCGACGAACTCGAACACCGCGATCACGCCGCTCAGCACCAGCAGCACGGCCATGAACCAGAACAGGAACTGCCGCACGATATAGGCGTAAAGGGTGGGGGAACGAACCATCGGGTGCGGGCTGGCCTGTGGGTGCCGGTTGGGCGGGTCGGCGGATCTTCTACAACAGACGGCCCGCCGCGGCGACCATCAAGGAGTCGCAGCCGGGCGGCGGGGTCGTTTTCGACCGGTGACGGCTGTGAAACCCGCTGTTACCTTGCAGGTTCCGCCGCCTTGGCCGCGGCCATCGGAAATCGCCCGGAAGACGACAAGATGCAGATCTCCTTCGCCCCGCCCGCTTCCGTCGAAGCCGGCGCCCTGGTGCTCGGCGTGTTTGCCGACGGCGTCCTCTCGACGGCTGCCGCCGTGGTCGACAAGCGGTCGAAGGGGGCGCTGTCGCGGGCGCTGAAGGCCGCGCCGAAGTTCAAGGGCGGCCGTGACGAGACGCTGACCCTGTACGGCCTTGCCGGTGTCGGCGCCGACCAGGTCGTGCTGTTCGGCCTCGGCAAGC
Source organism: Inquilinus sp. CA228 (assembly GCF_052078665.1). Classification (NCBI taxonomy): domain Bacteria; kingdom Pseudomonadati; phylum Pseudomonadota; class Alphaproteobacteria; order Rhodospirillales; family Rhodospirillaceae; genus Inquilinus; species Inquilinus sp. CA228. Next base: position 74,128 of record NZ_JBQJIK010000011.1, read on the forward strand.
CGGATGAGGTCGACGCGGTCCGGCTGCAGCGGGCGGGTGGCGCGGTCGCCGCGCTGCTGAACCAGGCCCGGATCCATGAGGCGACGGCCCAGTTCGAGGGCATCGTCCTCGCCGGCCAGGGCGCGGGGGCCGCGGCCGCCGAATTCGCCTTCGGCGCCCGGCTGCGGGCCTGGCGCTTCGAGCGCTACCACACCAAGGAGAAGGCCGAGGCGAAGCCGACGCTGAAGAGCCTGGCGGTGCAGACCGGCGAGGCTGCGGCGGCGAAGAAGGCCTTCGCCCGCGCCGATGCCGTGGCCCAGGGCGTGTTCCTGACCCGCGAGCTGGTGTCCGAGCCGGCCAACATCCTCCATCCCGAGAGCTTCGCCGCCAAGGCCAAGGATCTGGCGGATCTCGGCGTCGAGGTCGAGATCCTCGGCGAGAAGCAGATGCGCAAGCTCGGCATGGGCGCGCTGCTCGGCGTCGGCCAGGGTTCGGCGCGCGAGAGCCAGCTGGTGGTGCTGCAGTGGAAGGGTGCCGGCGGCAAGCGCAAGGACGAGGCGCCGATCGCCTTCGTCGGCAAGGGCGTCACCTTCGACACCGGTGGCATCTCGCTGAAGCCCGGCCAGGGCATGTGGGACATGAAGTGGGACATGGGCGGCGCAGGCGTGGTCACCGGGCTGTTCAAGGCGCTGGCCCTGCGCAAGGCCAAGGTCAACGCGGTCGGCGTGCTCGGCCTGGTCGAGAACATGCCGTCGGGCGACGCGCAGCGGCCGGGCGACATCGTCACCTCGATGTCGGGCCAGACCATCGAGGTGTGGAACACCGACGCCGAGGGCCGGCTCGTCCTGGCCGATGCGCTCTGGTACACGCAGGACCGGTTCAAGCCGAAGGCGATGGTCAACCTGGCCACCCTGACCGGCGCGATCATCATCGCGCTGGGCAGCGACCACGCCGGGCTGTTCTCGAACGACGACGCCCTGGCCGAGAAGCTGGCCGCCGCCGGCAAGGCGGTCGAGGAGAAGCTGTGGCGGATGCCGCTGGCCGATTCCTACGACAAGCAAATCGACAGCGACATCGCCGACATGAAGAACATCGCCGGCAGCCGCGACGCCGGTTCGATCGTCGCCGGGCAGTTCCTGCAGCGCTTCGTCAACAAGGTGCCCTGGGCCCATCTCGACATCGCAGGCACCACCTGGTCCAGCAAGGACACGCCGACCGTGCCGAAGGGCGCCACCGCCTTCGGCGTGCGGCTGCTGGAACGGTTCGTGGCCGACAATTACGAAGGCTGATGGCCGAGATCCGGTTCTATCACCTGACCGCGCGGACGTTCGAGCAGACCCTGCCGGTGCTGCTCGACCGGACGCTGCAGCGCGGCTGGCGCGCCGTGGTCAGCGTCGGCTCGGAGGAGCGGGTGGAGAGCCTGGCCGGCCATCTCTGGACCTATTCCAAGGAAGGCTTCCTGCCGCACGGCACCAAGCGCGACGGCTTCGCCGAGGAGCAGCCGGTCTGGATCAGCGACCGGGTGGAGAACCCGAACGGCGCCCAGGTGCTGTTCCTGGGCGACGGCGCGGAGTCGGACGGCGAGGGCGCCTTCGCCACGGTCTGCGACCTGTTCGACGGCAACGACCCAGAGGCGGTGCAGGCCGCCCGCGGCCGCTGGAAGCGGTTGCGGGACGCCGGCCACACCCTGGTCTACTACCAGCAGGACGAGGCCGGAGCCTGGAGCGAGAAGCAGCGGGTGGGCGGGTGACGCCGCGCGTCACGCTGTGGCTCGCGGTCGCCCTCTGTGCCCTGCTGGTCCTCGTTCCGGGGATCGACCTCGTCGTCTCCGGCTGGTTCTACGCCCCCGGCAGCGGCTTCGCCTGGGACGGCGCGCCGCTGGCGGAGGCGATGCACGAGGCTGTGCAACTGGTGGTCCGCACGGGCGGCGTGCTGCTCGTCATCGCGGCGCTCTGGACCTGGCTCGCACAGCGGCGGCTGCTCGGCCTCGACGCGCGGCGCTGGACCTTCCTGGCGCTGGCGCTGGCGATCGGGCCGGGGCTGGTGGCCAACGCCGTGCTGAAGGACCATTGGGGCCGGGCCCGGCCGCGCCAGGTCGAGGCCTTCGGCGGCACCGCCGTGTTCACGCCGCCGCTGATCCCGGCTGGCCAGTGCGGCCGCAATTGCTCCTTCGTCGCCGGCGACCCGACCGTCGGCTTCGTCATCCACAGCGTCGCCTATGTCGTCCCGGCGCGGCGGCGCCGCCGGATCTTCTGGGGATCGATGGCGCTGGGCGGTGTGCTCGGCCTCTTGCGCATCGGCATGGGCGGGCATTTCTTCAGCGATGTGATCTTCGCCGCCGCGGTGATCCTGCTGGTCAGCGCCGGGCTGCACGCCCTGCTGTTCGACCGCTGGAGCACGGCCGCTGCCTGGCGCGACTTCACCCGCGGCCTGATCCGTTGGCCGGAGCGGGGCTGAGTTGCAGCCGTAGCCGATTTGTCCGGCAAGTGGTGCGCACGCGCGATCCGCGACCATATAGACTGACAGCCAAGGCCGCCGCGGATCAGGCATCCGGGCGGCTTCCCAGCCAAGGTGACGAGTGATGACGGACGGATCGGCAATCGGGCGGTTCGGCAGCGGGCGCGAGGTGCGGCGGATCGAGGATGCCGGGCTGCTGGCCGGCGCTGGCCGCTTCAGCGACGACATCTCCCTGCCCGGACAGGCCTATCTCGGCTTCCTGCGCTCGCCGCACCCGCATGCCCGGATCGTGTCGATCGACACCTCCGAGGCGCTGGCGATGCCCGGGGTCGTGGCCGCGCTGACCGGCGCCGACCTGGTTGCGGACGGGGTGAAGCCGCTGCCGCTGGCGCCAATCTTCAAGCGGCCGGACGGGTCGCCCGGCGCGTCGCCGCTGCGGCCGGCACTGGCGCATGAGGTCGTCCGCTTCGTCGGCGAGGCCGTGGTCGCGCTGGTGGCCGAGAGCCGCGCTGTGCTGAAGGACGCACTCGACGCCGTCGTGGTCGAGTATGACGAGCTTCCGGCCATCACCGGGGTGACTCAGGCGCTGGCGGCGGATGCGCCGCAGGTATGGCCGGCGGCGACCGGCAACATCGCCGCGCAGATGCGGCACGGCGATGCGGCGGCGACCGAGGCCGCCTTCCAGGCCGCCGCCCATATCGTCTCGCTCGACATCGTCAACCAACGGCTGGCACCGACGCCGATGGAGCCGCGCAGCTCCCAGGCCGATTACGACGCCGAGACCGACCGGCTGACGCTGCGCCTGTCGAGCCAGATGCCGTCCGGCGCGCGCGACACGCTGTGCGACGCCGTGCTCGGTATCCCGCGCGACAAGGTGCGGGTGGTGGTCGACGATGTCGGCGGCGGCTTCGGCATGAAGACCGGCCTCTATGCCGAGGACATCATGGTCGCCTATGCCGCGCGCAAGCTGCAGCGCCCGGTGAAATGGACCGCCGAGCGGATCGAGGAGTTCCTGGCCGCGACCCATGGCCGTGACGTCGAGAGCCGGGCCGAGCTGGCGCTGGACGAGACCGGCCGCGTGCTGGGCTACCGGGTGCGGTCGCACGCCAATGTCGGCGCCTACGCCACCACGGCGGGCATCATCATCCAGCTGATGATCGGCCCCTGGGTGTCGACCAGCATCTACGACATCCGCACCATCGACCTCGAATTCACCACCCTTCTGACCCATACGGCACCGACCGCCGCCTATCGCGGGGCGGGGCGGCCGGAGGCGATCTATCTCATCGAACGGCTGTTCGACGCCGCGGCGCGGCAGCTCGGCCTGGACCCGGTCGAGATCCGGCGCCGCAACCTCGTCCACCCCGAGCAGATGCCCTACACCAACGCCATGGGGCAGACCTATGACAGCGGCAGGTTCGGCTCGATCATCGACCAGGCCGTGGGCCTCGCCGACTGGGACGGCTTTGCCGCGCGCGAGGCCGAGTCCCGGGCCCGCGGCAAGCTGCGTGGCCGCGGCCTGGCCTCGTTCCTGGAATGGACCGGCGGCAACGTGTTCGAGGAGCGGGTGACGGTCCAGGTCTCGGGCGACGGCGGCATCGAGGTGTATGCCGCGACCATGCCGATGGGGCAGGGGATCGCGACCTCCTACGCCCAGCTGGTGGTCGACGTGTTCGGCGTGCCGATCGACAAGATCCGCATCGTCATGGGCGACACCGACCGCGGCCAGGGCTTCGGCAGCGCAGGGTCGCGCTCGCTGTTCACCGCCGGCTCGGCGATCCGCCACGCCTCCGAGCGCGCGGTCGACACCGGACGCGAGCTGGCCGGCGACGCGCTGGAGGCCGCGGCGGCCGACATCGAATATGCCGAGGGCATGTTCCGGATCGCCGGCACCGACCGCGGCATCGGCCTGTTCGAGCTCGCCGACCGCCAGCCCGACCGCCGCATCTTCATCGACGCCACCAGCACGGTGAAAGGGCCGAGCTGGCCGAATGGCTGCCACATCTGCGAGGTCGAGCTGGACCCCGAGACCGGCACCGTCGACATCGTCTCCTACGTCTCGGCCAATGATGTCGGCCGGGTGGTCAACCCGATGATCGTGCGCGGCCAGCTCGATGGCGGCGCGGTCCAGGGCATCGGCCAGGCGCTGGGCGAGCACATGGTCTACGACCCGGAGACCGGGCAGGTCATGACCGCCACGTTGATGGATTACGGCGTGCCGCGGGCCGACGTCATCCGCAGCTTCGTCCATGTGCTCGACGAATCGACGCCGTGCCTGAACAATCCGCTCGGCGTGAAGGGCGTGGGCGAGCTCGGCACGATCGGCGCCACCCCGGCCGTGGTCAACGCCGTCGCCGATGCCCTGGTGCGCGCCGGCCACGGCGCGGCCGCCGACCGCCTCCAGATGCCTCTGACCCCGGCGACGGTGTGGGAGGCGCTGCGGTAGGGCGGTAGCCTCAGCCCGCCAGCGCCTGCGCCGCCTCCAGCTTGCCGTTGGCCTCCAGCCAGGCTTCCTCGGCGGCGTCCAGCTTGCTCTGCACGTCGTGCGCCGCGATCTGCTGCTCGGTCGCTGCCGCGGGGTTGCTGTAGAGGGCGGTGTCGGCCAGCTTCGCCTCGATCGCCTTCTTCTCCCGCTCCAGCCCCTGGATCCGCTTCTCGATCTCGCGGATCGCCTGGCGCAGCGGCGCCAGCTGGGCCCGGGCCTCGGCGGCGGCGCGGCGCTGTTCCTTGCGGTCGGCCTGGCTCAGCTTCTCCGCCTGCCGCCCGGCGCGCTCCTGCCGGCGCTGCTCGCCCAAGAGGCGGCGGTAGTCGTCGAGGTCGCCCTCGAAGGGGCTGACCGCGCCGTCCTTGACCAGCAGCAGCCGGTCGGCCGTCAGCTCGATCAGATGCGGGTCGTGGGTGATCAGCACCACGGCGCCGTCATACTCGTTCAGCGCCTGCACCAGCGCCTGGCGGCTGTCGACGTCGAGGTGGTTGGTCGGCTCATCGAGCAGCAGCAGATGCGGCGCCTCGCGCGCCATCAGGGCCAGCAGCAGCCGCGCCTTCTCGCCGCCCGACATGTCGCCGATCCGGGTCTCCGACCGGCGCTGGACGAAGCCGAAGCGGCCGAGATGGGCGCGGATCTTCTCGTCGGTCGAATTCGGCATCACCCGCCGCGCCTGGGCGATGGCGTTCAGCGACAGGTCCAGCTCCTCCGCCTGGTGCTGGGCGAAATAGCCGACCTTGAGCTTGTTGGACTTGCGCAGTTGCCCGGCCATCGGCTGCAGCCGTCCGGCGAACAGCTTGACCAGGGTCGATTTGCCGTTGCCGTTGGCGCCCAGGAGCGCGATGCGGTCGTCCATGTCGATCCGCAGGTCGAGATTCTTCAGGACCGGGCGCTCGTCATAGCCGACGGTCACCTTGTCCAGCACCAGGATCGGCGGCGCCAGCTCCTCCGGCGGCGGGAAGTCGAAGCTGATCGACTGGCCCTCGACCAGGGCCACGATCGGCTCCATCTTCTCCAGCGCCTTGACCCGGCTCTGCGCCTGGCGGGCCTTGGTGGCCTTGGCCTTGAACCGGTCGATGAAGCTCTGCATGTGGGCGCGCTGGGCGATCTGGCGCTTCTGCAGCGCCGCCAGATGTTCCAGCCGCATGCGGCGGGTCTGCTCGAACTGGTCGTAGCCGCCGGTATAGGCGGTCAGCTTCGCGTTCTCGAGATGGATCGTCGTGTCGACCACGCGGTTCAGCAGGTCGCGGTCGTGGCTGACCATCAGGATGGTGTGTGGGTAGGATTTCAGCCAGGTCTCGAGCCACAGCGTGGCCTCGAGGTCGAGATGGTTGGTGGGCTCGTCGAGAAGAAGCAGATCGGGCTGGAGGAACAGCGTCGCCGCCAGGGCGACGCGCATGCGCATGCCGCCCGACAGGTCGCCGACCGGCTGGCCTTGGGCCTCCGTGTCGAAGCCGAGGCCGGCCAGGATGGTGGCGGCGCGGGCCGGGGCGGTGTGGGCGTCGATATCGGCCAGGCGGGTGTGGATCTCGCCGATCCGGTCCGGATCCTCGGCGGTCTCCGCCTCCTCCATCAGGCTGGCGCGCTCGGTGTCGGCGGCCAGCACGGTGTCGAGCAGGCTGGCCGGCCCTTCCGGCGCGTCCTGGGCCACGCTGGCCATGCGCCAGCGCCCGGGATAGCTGATCTGGCCGCCGTCGAGCCCGATTTCCTTGCGGATCGCGCGCAGCAGCGTCGACTTGCCGGTGCCGTTGTGGCCGACGAGGCCCGCCTTGTGCCCGGCCGCGACCGACACCGAGGCGGAGTCGAGCAGCACGCGGCCGGCGATGCGGATGGTGATGTCCTGGATCTGAAGCATGGCGGCGGGGTCATAGCACGACCGGGCCGGATTCGGGTCTGCGGATTCGGCTTCGGTTGCCGGATCGGGGCGGCCCGTCTATAAGGCCGCGCAATTCCGATCGCCAACGCCTGAAAAATCGAGGATCCAATGGCCGAGCGCACCCTCTCCATCATCAAGCCGGACGCCACCCGCCGCAACCTGACCGGCAAGGTCAACGCCAAGTTCGAGGACGCCGGCCTGCGCATCGTCGCGCAGAAGCGGATCCAGCTGAGCCGCGCCCAGGCCGAGGCCTTCTACGGAGTGCACAAGGAGCGGCCGTTCTTCAACGACCTCTGCGCCTTCATGATCTCGGGCCCGGTCGTGGTCCAGGTGCTGGAGGGCGACAACGCCGTGGCCCGCAACCGCGAGGTGATGGGCGCCACCAACCCGGCCAACGCCGCCCCGGGCACCATCCGCAAGGAGTTCGCGGAATCGATCGAGGCGAACTCGGTGCACGGCTCCGATTCGGCCGAGAACGCGGCGATCGAGATCGCCTTCTTCTTCGCCGGCACCGAGATCGTCGGCTGATCCGAAGCGCTTTTGGCCCTCCTCGCTGCGGCGGGGAGGGCGGATGCCGCCTTCCGGGCAACAAAAAAGGCCGGTCCCTGGGGACCGGCCTTTTTCGCGCCGATGGCGAAAATCAGAGCAGGAACAGCGCCATGCCGATCAGCAGGATGGCGATGGCGACAATGCCCCAGGTGCTGAAGCGCACGAAGCTGGCATACATCTGCTTGCGCGAGGCCAGCAGCTCATCGGGAACCTGATTCGTGCCTTCGCTGGCCATCGCGCCCATCCTCGTCACGCTTTCGTATGTTTGCGATCGAGGCACCATTTACGGGTGGCCCCCGGCCTTGTCCAGTGAAATAGGGTTTAATTGTCGCAGCGTCGAGTTGGACTTTGTGACAATTATCACAATGGGTTGCGGATCGCGCCTGCGGCGGCGTCCGCACCGGTGATCCGGACCCGTCCGTCCTCGATCCGGACCCGCCCTTCGGCGACCCAGCGCAGCGCCAGCGGATAGCAGCGATGCTCCTCGACCAGGATGCGCGCGGCGAGGCTTTCGGCGTCGTCGCCGTCGAGCACCGGCACCGCCGCCTGGACCAGGATCGGCCCGTCATCGACCACCGGGCGCACGATGTGCACGGTGCAGCCGGCGAGCTTTACGCCTGCCGCCAGAGCCCGCTCATGCGTGTGCAGCCCCGGGAAGGCCGGCAGCAGCGAGGGGTGGATGTTGAGGATGCGGTCGTGCCAGCGGCCGACGAAATCGGCGCTCAGCACCCGCATGAAGCCGGCCAGGCAGACCAGCTCGACCCCGGCGGCGCGCAGCGCCTCGTCCATCGCCGCCTCGAAGGCCGCCTTGGAGGGGTGGGCCTTGCGCTCGACCGTGGCGGTGGCGAGGCCGCGGCCCGCCGCGACGGCCAGCCCGCCGGCGCCGGGGATGTCGGACAGCACCAGCGCGATCTCGGCCGGGAAGTCGGGCGCGGCGCAGGCCTCGGCCAGGGCCGCCATGTTGCTGCCCCGGCCCGATATAAGAACTCCAACCTTCAGACGGCCCATGCCGCCTCCGTGCCGGCGATGGCCACGGAATGCCCGGCATCGGCGACGACCCGGCCGATCCGGCGGACGGTCTCGCCCTGGCCGGCCAGGATGGCCGACACCGCGTCCGCCCGGTCCGGCGCCACGATCAACACCATGCCGATGCCGCAGTTGTAGGTGCGGGCCAGCTCGGCCGCGTTGAGGCTGCCCTGCGCCTTCAGCCAGCGGAACACCGGGGGCAGGGGCCAGGCCCCGGCGTCGAGGGCGACGCCCAGCCCGTCCGGCAGCACCCGCGGGATGTTCTCGGTCAGCCCGCCGCCGGTGATGTGCGCCAGGGCGTGGACGCCGCCGGCGCGGATCGCGGCCAGGCTGCTCTTTACATAGATCCGGGTCGGGGTCAGGAAGGCCTCGCCGACCGTGGTGTCGTTGGCGAAGGGCGCCGGCGCGTCCCAGGCCAGCCCCGCCTCGGCGACGGTGCGGCGGACCAGCGAGTAGCCGTTGGAATGGACGCCGGTCGAGGCCAGGCCGAGCACCACGTCACCGTCGCGCACGTCGCGGCCGGTCAGGGCCTGTTCGCGCTCGACCGCGCCGACGGCGAAGCCGGCTAGGTCGTAGTCGCCGGCGGCGTACATGCCCGGCATCTCCGCCGTCTCGCCGCCGATCAGGGCGCAGCCGGCCTGGCGGCAGCCCTCGGTGATGCCGCGCAGCACGCCGACGCCGACCGAGCGGTCGAGCCTGCCGGAGGCGAAATAGTCGAGGAAGAACAGTGGCTCGGCGCCCTGCACCACCAGGTCGTTGACGCACATGGCGACGAGGTCGATGCCGACCGTGTCGTGCCGGCCGGTCTCGATCGCCACCTTCAGCTTGGTGCCGACGCCGTCGGTCGCCGCGACCAGGATCGGGTCGCGGAAGCCGGCGGCCTTCGGGTCGAACAGCGCGCCGAAGCCGCCCAGGCCTTCCATCATGCCGCTGCGGCGCGTGCTCTCGGCCAACGGCTTGATGTCGCCGACGAAGGCCTCGCCCTCGGCGATGTTGACGCCGGCCCGGGCGTAGGCATCGGAGCTGTCCTTGGGGTCGACCGGCGGGCACATGATGACCTCGCAGAGAGGGGTGCTATATAAAGGCGGATTATCCGTGCGGATGGGCGCGGACCATAGCGAAACCGGAAGGCATTGCAATGATGCTTCGCATCGGATCGACCCTGGCTCTGGCGGCCGCTCTCCTCTGCGCCGGGCTGGCGCCGGTGCGTGCCCAGACCCCGGGCGGAGCGCCGATCGCGGGCAGCGCCTCGGGCTATTCGGTGGACAATGTCGCGGTCGAGGCCAGCGCCGGGAACGCGACCGAGGCCCGCGCCAAGGCCTTCGCCCAGGGTCCGCGCAAGGGGCTGCAGCAGCTGCTGCAGCAGATCGGCGCCGATCCGGCCCGCGTCTCCGGCATGTCCGACGCCGATGTCGAGCGGCTGGTGCAGAGCTTCCAGGTCAAGTCCGAGCAGGCCTCGCCCGGCCACTACGCCGCCACCCTGGCCTACACCTTCCGCAGCTCCGGCGTGCAGCAGTTGCTGGCCGGTGGCGGCGCCGCGCCGCCGGTCACCGCGACCGCCCCCGGCACGGTGCCCGGGACTCTGCCGCAGCCGGATTTCCAGGCGCGGGGATCGGTCACCGTCACCGTGCCGATCGCGGCACCGGCCGACTGGTACGACGTGCAGGGCCGGCTGACCCGCCTCGGCGGCGTGGTCTCGTCCTCCCTGGTCAGCCTGTCGGCGCGGCAGGCGGTGCTGGAGCTGCGCTTCCCCGGCGACCAGACCCAGCTCAACCAGATCCTGTCGCAGCAGGGCCTGACGGTGCAGCAGGGCGCCGCGGCGCTGGAGCTGCACCGCACCGGCGGGATGTAGCCCCGGCGTGACCACACTCTTGCCATCGAGGTCTGGCCCTTTGCGCCGCATGGTCCGATACCTGCCGAACCTGCTCAGCCTGGCCCGCCTGGTCGTCGCCCCGATCACCATCTGGCTGATCCTGGACGGCCGGCTGGTCACGGCCTTCTGGATGTTCTCGGCGGCGGCGCTGACCGATGCGATCGACGGCATCCTGGCCCGCTGGCTGCAGGCGCGCACGGCGCTGGGCAGCTATCTCGACCCGATCGCCGACAAGTCGCTGCTGGTCGGCACCTATCTGGCCCTGACCTGGACGGCGGAGCTGCCGGTCTGGCTGGTAGTGCTGGTGGTGGCGCGCGACATCGGCCTGGTGCTGGGCGTGGTGGTGCTGCACTTCGCCGGCCGCGGCACCCGCTCGCTGACCCCGTCGATGATCAGCAAGCTGAACACGGTGATGCAGATCGCGCTGGTGGTGCTGGTGATGGCGGCGCCCGGGCTGGATGTCGACGCCAGTGGCGTCATCGCGGTCCTGGTCTGGATCGTGGCCGGGACCACCACACTGTCGGCGGTCGGCTATCTGCGCGAGACCGTCCGCCGCTTCTTCACCCCAGCCGGGGCGCCCGCGTGAACGGCTCCACCCAAATCCGCTTCTGGCTGATCGGCTTCGTCGTCTTCTGCCTCCTGGTGTGGCTGCTGAGCGGCGTGCTGGCGCCTTTCGTCACCGGCATGATCATCGCCTATCTGCTGGACCCGGCCTGCGACCGGCTGCAGCGGCTGGGCATGCCGCGCTGGCTGGCGACCACGGTGCTGCTGCTGCTGTTCGTGATCCTGGCGATCCTGGCGGTGCTGATCGTGGTGCCGATCCTGATCACCCAGGTCACCGGGCTGATCTCGGCGGTGCCGGACTATGTGGCCCGGGCGACGGCGCGGCTGCAGCCGCTGATCGCCGATCTGCGCCACCGCGTGTCGGCGGCGAACTTCACCGAGATCCAAAAGGCGGTCAGCCAATATGCCGGCAACGCCGTGTCCTGGATCGGCACGGTGCTGGGCAGCCTGTGGCAGGGCGGCATGGCGCTGATCGACCTGCTGTCGCTGGTCTTCATCACCCCGGTGGTCGCCTTCTACATGCTGCGCGACTGGGACCATATGGTCGAGGTGATCGACCACAACCTGCCGGTGGCGCAGCGCGAGACCATCCGCGGCCTCGGGCGCGAGGTGAACTACACTCTGTCGCGCTTCATCCGCGGGCAGCTGATCGTCTGCCTGCTGCTGGGGCTGTTCTATGCCATCGCCCTGACCATCGTCGGGCTGAATTTCGGCCTGCTGGTCGGGCTGATGACCGGCATCCTGTCGATCATTCCCTATGTCGGCTCGCTGGTCGGCCTGATCAGCTCGATGGGCATCGCGTTCGTGCAATATGACGACTGGACGATGTGGGTGCTGGTGCTGGGCATCTTCCTGCTCGGCCAGTTCCTGGAGGGGAACTTCGTCACTCCGAAGCTGGTCGGCGAATCCGTCGGCCTGCACCCGGTCTGGGTGATCTTCGCGCTGCTCGCCGCCGGCAGCCTGTTCGGGTTCACCGGGGTGATGCTGGCGGTGCCGATGGCCGCCGTGATCGGCGTGCTGACGCGGTTCGCCCTGCACCGCTACCGCCAGAGCGCGCTGTACCGGCAGCCGCCCGCCGATCCGCCGGACATGGACATCCCCACCGTCTCATGAGCAGAAGCACCGGAGAGGTGGCGCAGTTCGTCTTCGACCTGTCGCTGCCCCCCGCTTTGGGGCCTGAAGACTTCATCGTCGCCGACAGCAACCGCGAGGCCACGGGCTGGATCGCGCGCTGGCCGGGCTGGCCGGGGCCGGTCCTGGCCCTGCACGGCGCCCCGGGGGCGGGGAAGAGCCATCTGCTCGGCATCTGGGCGCAGCGCGCCGGTGCCCGGATCCTGGCCGGGGGAGCGCTGGCCGCGGCCGATCCGGCCGAGCTCGCCGCCGCCGGAGCGGTGGCGCTGGACGATGCCGACTGGGTGGCGGGCGATGCGGCGGCGGAGCGGGCGCTGTTCCACCTGCACAACCTGCTGAAGGAGGCCGGCGGGTTCCTGCTGCTGGCGGCGCGCGAGCCGCCGGCGCGCTGGCCGGTGGCGCTGCCGGATCTCGCCTCGCGGCTGAAGGCGGCGCCGGCCGTCGGGCTCGGCGAGCCCGACGACGTGCTGCTGGCCCAGGTGCTGGCCAAGCTGTTCGCCGATCGCCAGCTCGCGATCGGGCCGGAGATCGTGCAGGCGATGCTGGCGCGGATGGAGCGCAGCTTCGCCGAGGCGCGCCGGCTGGTGGCCGAGATCGACGCCGCCAGCCTGGCCCAGGGCCGCTCGATCACCCTGCCGCTGGTGCGCTCGATCCTGGCGGAGCAGGGCTAGGCGACGCTGTCGATGTACCGGAAGGTGATCGGCGACAGGCGGGCGCCGGGGAAGCGGTGCAGCCCGGCGCGGCCGATCAGCCAGACATGGAAGAGGGGGCCCAGCAGCCGGCGGATGGCGGGGTCGAGCACGTCGAGCCCGCCGGTGTAGGCGCCGAAGGCCGGCAGCACCAGCCGGTGCTCGTCGGCGACGAAGCAGCGCCCGGTCACCCGCCCGGCGCGGCCGCTGACCGCCGCCTTGGGATGGGAGTGGCCGGAGATCTCGCCGGCAGCTCCCGGCGCGGCGGCGTGGCGGCAGACCAGGCCGTCGACCTGCAGCTCCTCGGCCCGGTCGCCGGGCAGCGACCGCGGCAGGTCCGGATCGTGATTGCCCAGCACCCAGATCCAGTCGCGCCCGCGCGCCAGCCGGGTCAGGGTCGCCAGGTCGTCGGCGGCGAGTCGATCCGCCCCCGCCGAATCATGGAAGCTGTCGCCCAGCGCCACCACGGCCGCCGGATCCAGCCGGTCGATCGCGGCGCCCAGCCGGGCCAGGGTCGCGGTGCTGTCATAGGGCGGCAGCAGGCGGTGCGACCGCCGGGCCAGCGCCGTCGCCTTCTCCAGATGCAGGTCGGCGACCAGCAGCCAGCGCCGTTCCGGCCACCACAGCACGCCCGACGGGTCGGGGCGGAAGGCGTGGTCGCGGAGCGGGATGGTGCGCGTCGGCATGACTCCGGTCTAGGCGTCCGGCCCGCCGCCGGCAATGGTTTTGTTCGACTTCTGTTCCACTCAAGCTCCGGGCGGTTGCCGGGGCTCCAGGATCGCACCGATCTCCGTCGCCTTGCGGTGGCCCAGCCAGAACAGCCCGGAGGCGAGCCCGACGAACAGGACGAGGAAGACCCAGAGCGCGGTCGCCATGTAGTCGTACATCGGATCGGTGGCGGCCGGGCGGATCATCAGCAGCCCCAGCACCAGGATGAACAGCACGAAGCCGATGACGCTGAGATTGACGGCATAGGTGTGCCAGGTCGCCAGCCGCCGGTACTCGATCCGGCATTCGACGATGGCGCGCTTCTGCGCCTCGTCGCCGGCGAAGCGGTTCAGCTCGATCTTCTGGCGCAGCGCCAGCAGGTCGCGCAGCCACTGGCTGAGCTGGATGTAGAAGAAGCTGCCGACGAGGCCGGCCAGGGTCAGCAGCGGGCTGAGCAGCGACAGCGGGTTGGTCATGGCCGGCCCTCCCGGCTCAGCGCGTCGAGCAGGGCCAGGATCGACTCGGCCGTGATCGAGAACCAGGTCAGGGTGGGCGAGGAGGGCTTCTTCGCCGGCGGTGCCGGCCGGTCGCCCCTGGTGATCGCCGCGGCGACCGTGTCGTAGAGGGTGACGAGCTCATCGTAGCCGCCGCGTGACAGGCTGAGCTCGAAGCGCTGCACCTGGGCCCGGCCGGCGTCGGCGGCGGCGCGGGCGTCGGCTTCGATACGCTCCAGCACCTGGCGCAACTCGACCCGGGCAGCGGCCCGCCACTGCGCGGTGCGGCGGGCGCGCAGCAGCCGTGCCAGGTATTGCGCCCGCGGCAGGCCGAGCTGGTAGCGGGCATAGATCCGGTTCGCATCCGGCTGCTCGTCGCTGTGCAGCGTGTCGTAGAATCGGGCGATCCAGGCCTCGGCCTGCTGCCCCTGGCTCTCATGGCGGCGCTCGCCCAGCACCCATTCGCTGACCAGGTCGAGGCACAGCGCCTCGTAGCCGGACTCGATCCGCGCCCGGCTGGCCGGCGAGGCGTCGATCGCCAGCGCCGCCTTGGCCCGGGCCAGGCGATCCCGTCCGTCCGCATCCTCCGCCATCACATCCCCCCGATTCCGCCGCGCGGACCGATCCTAGCGAATCCCTCGGGCGGCAGCAGGACACACATCTCGTGAGCTTTGCGATCAGGCAGGCAACCCGGCCTTGAGCAGGCCGTCGCGGCAATGGGCGCGATCCTCGTCGCGCTTGTAGTGCAGGGTCACCAGGAACGTCTCCGCCGTGAAGTCGGAATTGGTCCGCAGCACCGCCTGCGCATGGGCGCCGGCGGCGGTGGCGTCGCCCATCCAGGCCAGCGCGGCGGCGAGGAAGGCGTGGTGGCTGTGGTCGGGCTTGGTGATGTGGCTGTAGGCCTCCACCGCCTCGGCGTAGCGCCGGGCGGTGTAGTGGGCCCGGCCGAGATGGCTCCAGAACCGCTCCGGATGATGCGGGTTGAGCCGCATCGCCTTGCGGATCCAGTCGATGCCTTCCTCCGGCCGGCCGAGCCAGGTCAGGATCTCACCCTGCTGCACCACGATCAGGTCGTAGTTCGGGTTCGAGGCGATCGCCCGTTCCTGGTGGTACATGGATTTGTCGAACTCGTGCCGCGCCAGGGCGACCGCGGCGAGGATGCGGTGGACATCGGCGTCGTTGTCGTCGAGGGCGATGGCGATCTCCAGCTCGCCGACCACGGCGTCCCAGGTGGCGTCGCGGTCGGCGCACCAGCCATTGACCCAGCTCTGGCCCAGCACGCAGGCCCGCCAGGCATGGGCATGGGCGTATTTCGGGTCGAGGACGACGGCGCGGTCGAGCATCGCCAGCGCCTGGCCATTGTCGTCGCGCGTCGACCGGTGGTGCAGGACCTTGCCGGCCAGCAGGCATTCATAGGCTTCCAGATTGTCCGTGGTCTTCCGCTTGGCCCGGTCGCGCGCCGCGGCCTCGACCCGGCCGGGCAGGGTGGCGGCGATGGCCGACGTGACCTCGTCCTGGATGGCGAAGATGTCGGCCAGGTCGCGGTCGTAGCGCTCGGCCCAGATGTGCCGGTCGGTCTCGGCGTCGATCAACTGCACCGTGACCCGCACCCGGCCGCCGGCCTTGCGCACGCTGCCCTCGACCACGTAGTGGACGCCGAATTCGCGGGCCACGTCCTGCACCTTCACCGCCTTGCCCTTGTGCACGAAGGCGGAGTTGCGGGAGATCACCAGCAGCTCGTGGAAGCGCGACAGCTCGGTGATGATGTCCTCGGTCAGGCCGTCGGCGAAGAACTCCTGCTCCGGCTCGCCGCTCATATTGGCGAAGGGCAGCACGACGATGGAGGGCTTGGTCGCGACGGGAGCGGCGGCGGCGATCTCGGACGGGGCGCCCGCCGCCGGCAGGTCGAGCCGGACCCGGTACACGCGGATCGGCCGGGAGATGTTCTTGACCGCCTGCTCGCCGAGATCCTCGAAGCCGAAGTCGAGCCGGTCGCCGACCTGGTCGCGCACCGCGCCCGACACGCAGATCCCGCCCGGCTCCGCCAGCGCCTCCAGCCGCGCCGCGACGTTGACGCCGTCGCCGAACAGGTCGCCGTCCTCGACGATCACATCGCCGAGATTGATGCCGATGCGGAACTGGATCCAGCGCGCCGGCGAGACGTCGCTGTTGCGCCGGGCCATGCGGCGCTGGATCTCCGCGGCGCAGGTCAGCGCGTCGACGATGCTGGCGAACTCGACCAGCAGCCCGTCGCCGGTGGTCTTGACGATGCTGCCGCGGGCCTTGGCGATCGCCGGGTCGATCAGCTCGATCCGATGGGTCTTCAGCCGCGCAAGCGTGCCGGACTCGTCGGCCTCCATCAGCCGGCTATAGCCCACCATGTCCGCTGCCAGGATCGCCGCCAGCCTGCGCTGGACGTCCGGCCGTTCCATGGGCTCGTCCTTGCCCTGAAAGATGCAATTTTAGCAAACCCTGGGCGGGGCGACAAACGATGTCGGCCGCTCATGCGCGGCGCCGCCGCTCGCCCCGCTTCGGGGTGGCCTCGGCGATCATCTCGGCGGCGGCCTCCTCCAGCATCTTGTCGATGGCGCCGTCGGCGATGCTGACCCGGCCGATCTCCAGCAGCACCGGAACGGCCAAAGGCGAGATGCGGTCGAGTGCGCGCAGCGTCAGCTTGCGCCGGGCGCGCTTCAGCAGCAGGGTGACGCGGCCGAGGTCGACCAGGCCGCGGGCCGCGTCGGCGCGGGTGGCGCGCAGCAGCACATGGTCGGGCTGGTGCCGGCGCAGCACGTCGTAGATCAGGTCGGCGCTGACCGTGACCTGGCGGCCGGTCTTGCGCTCGCCGGGCATGCGGCGCTCGATCAGCCCGGCGATCACGGCGACGTTGCGGAAGGTGCGGCGCAGCAGGCTGGATTCGCTCATCCAGGCCTCCAGGTCGTCGCCCAGCATGTCCTCGTCGAACAGCGGCGCCGGGTCGGTCACCGGTTCCAGGCTCCAGGTCGCCAGCACATAGTCGGTGGCGACGAAGCCGATCGGCCCCAGCCCGGCGCGCTCCATCCGCTTGGTGATGAGCATGCCGAGCGTCTGGTGCGCCTGCCTTCCTTCGAAGCAGTAGGCCACCATGTAGTGCCGGCCGCCGCGCGGGAAGGTCTCGATCATCAGCTCGCCCGGGCCGGGCAGGCCGGAGCGGTCGCGCTGCAGCTCCAGCCATTCGCGCGCGTCGTCCGGCAGCCCGGCCCAGTGGGCGGGGGTGGACAGCAGGCGCCGCACCCGGTCGGCCAGATGGGTGGTCAGCGGCATCCGGCCGCCGGCATAGGCCGGCACCTTGGGCTCGCCGCTGGCGGCGCGGCTGCAGATCACGCTCATCTCGCGGATGCCCTCGAAGCGCAGCAGCTGCCCCGCGAACATGAAGGTGTCGCCGGGCAGCAGACCCTGGGCGAAGTACTCCTCGACCTCGCCGAGCACCTTGCCGAAGCCGCCGGAGAGCCGGACCTTCAGCATCTCCTCCTCGACGATGGTGCCGACATTCATCCGGTACTGCCGGGCGACCACGGCGCTGGCCACCTTCCAGCGGCCCTCGGCATCCTGCTTCAGCCGGTGGAAGCGGTCGTAGTTGCGCAGCGCGTAGCCGCCATGGGCGACGAAATCCAGCACGTCGTCGAAGTCGCGGCGGGTCAGGCCGGCATAGGGTGCGGCGCGACGCAGCTCGGCATACATGGCGCGGGCGTCGAAGGCGGCGGAGCAGGCGCAGCCCAGCAGATGCTGCGCCAGCGTGTCGAACGTGCCGGGGGCGGGCGGGTCGCCGTCCAGCGTCATCGCGTCGATCGCGTCGGAGGCGGCGCGGCATTCCAGTACCTCGAATCGGTTGGCGGGGACCAGCACCGCGACCGATGGCGCGTCGAAGCGGTGGTTCGACCGGCCGATGCGCTGCAGCAGGCGGCTCGCCCCCTTCGGCGCGCCGATCTGGATCACCAGGTCGACCGCGGCCCAGTCGATGCCGAGATCGAGCGAGGAGGTGGCGACCACGGCGCGCAGCTCGCCCCGCGCCATCGCCGCCTCGACCTTGCGGCGCTGCTCCGCCGCCAGGCTGCCGTGGTGCAGCGCGATCGGCAGCACCTCGTCGTTGAGCCGCCACAGCGCCTGGAACACCAGCTCCGCCTGCGCCCTTGTGTTGACGAAGAGCAGCGTGGTGCCGGCCTTGCGGATGCGGTCGTAGAGGTCGCGGGCGGCATAGGTGCCCATATGGCCGGCCCAGGGCAGGCGGCTCTCGGTCTCCATGATCTCGACGATCGGCTTGATCCCCGGCGGGCCGCGCACCGTGCGCACCAGGGCCGGGTCGGCATGGCCGGTCGGCGACAGCCAGGCGACCAGCGCGTCGGGATGCGCCACCGTGGCCGACAGCCCGATCCGGCGGGCCGCCGGCGCGAGGGTGGCGAGGCGGGCGAGGCCGAGCGCCAGCAGGTCGCCGCGCTTGGTGCCGGCCAAAGCGTGCAGCTCGTCGACGATGACGCAGCGCAGGGCCTCGAAGATGCGGTCGGCGTCGCCATAGGACAGCAGCAGCGCCAGGCTCTCCGGCGTCGTCATCAGGATCTGCGGCGCGTGGCGGCGCTGGCGCTCGCGCTTGATCTGCGGTGTGTCGCCGGTGCGGGTCTCGGCCCGGATCGGCAGCCGCATCTCGGCGATCGGCTGCTCCAGGTTGCGGTGGATGTCGACCGCCAGCGCCTTGAGCGGCGAGATGTAGAGCGTGTGCAGCCCCTCGCGCGGCCGCTCCGCCAGCTCGGTCAGCGTCGGCAGGAAGCCGGCCAGGGTCTTGCCGCCGCCGGTCGGGGCGATCAGCAGGGCGTGGGTGCCGTCGCGCGCCGCCTGCAGCATCTCCCGCTGGTGCGGATGCGGCGTCCAGCCCTTGTGCCGGAACCAGCCCTCGAAGGCCGGCGGCAGCAGCGGTTCGGTCTCCGCCAAGGCGGTCATGGGTGCTTCGTTTCGAAGGATGCGTCCGACCAGATCAGCCCAGGACCGGCCCGAACGCAACTGTTGTGTGTTTGTTCTCGTCAACCGGCGCTTCGTGGCGGTGCATCGCGTGCCGACCGGCGGCCGGCGCCGGCCCGCGCTCGGCCTGTCCTGATGGTCGCATCCCTTTGCGCCGGCTGCCCGGCCGGCGCATAAGGGGCGGCGACAAGAGCGGAGGATGCGATGCGTGCGGATGGACCGATCGGGCTGATGGCGGCGATCCCGCAGGAGCTGGCGGCGCATGACGATCTGGTGGTGCGCACCGAGCGCGAGATCGCCGGCTGCCGCTTCCGTCTCGGCCGGCTCGGCACCCGCGACCTGGTGGCGGTCGAGGCCGGCATCGGCAAGAGCCACGCCGCCATGGTCGCGACCCTGCTGCTCCAGGAGTTCAAGTGCAGCTCGTTGCTGTTCTCCGGCGTCGCCGGCGGCCTCGACCCGGACCTCGCCATCGGCGACGTGGTGGTGGCCGACCGGCTGGTGATGCACGATTACGGCGCCCGGATCGGCGGCCGGCTGAAGCCCTACCAGCCCGGCGTGCCGCCGCTGCCCGGTTTCCCGGAGGAGACCGGCTACAGCCTGGAACAAAACCTCAGAGAAAAGATCAGGGACGCAATCGAAGGCCTTGATATCGGCGGATTCGGCGCCACGGCAACCGGCGGCGAGCCGCACCGGTCCCGGCTGATCTTCGGTACCATCCTGACCGGCGACATCTTTCTCAACGACGCGCAGGAGCGCGAGCGGCTGCACCGCGAGTTCGGCGGCGTCGCCATCGAGATGGAGGGCGCGGCGGTGGCGGCGGTGGCCGAGCGCTTCGGCGTGCCGGTGGTGGTGGTGCGGGCGCTCAGCGACCTCGCCGGCAGCGAGAGCCACATGGATTTCCCCGCCTTCCTCGACGCCGCCGCCGGCATCGCCGCCCGCGTGGTCGGGCGGATCTCGACGGTGCTGTAGCCGCCGGTCATAGATCCATCAGCCGTTGCGTCAGGTCGCGGACCAAGCCGGTGAACCCCGGATCATCCGGCCCGGCGGCCTGGTCGAGATAGCCGGTGACGGCGGACTGGGCCTGACCGTCCAGGCAGGTCGCGGCGCGCACCACGATCGGCCCCCGGCCCGGCTCGGTGGCGACGGGACCGCCGCTGCACAGTGCGTCCGGCAGCAGGCCATGGGCCGGGTTGAAGACCAGGGAATAGTTGGGCATGCGCGCCGGGCCGGATTCGGCCGTGGGCGCCGCGACGGGTACGAAGCGGGTGCGCCCGCCGCCGAAAGCCTGGGTCATGATGCGGGTCACCGCATCGGCGAAGCCCGGCGTCGTGAATGGATTGCCCTGCACCGAGACAGGCTGCTCCGCCCTGCCCGAGGCGACGGTGAACGGCACCCGCGAGACCGGATCGATCTCGTCCGACACCACGCGCGGCACCGCGGCGAAGGCGGGCAGGGCACCGCCGGCCAGGGCGAGGGCGGCGGCCGCCAGAATCCGGGCCGGCCGCTGCGGACGAAGCGAGGAGAACGGGAAGCGGGTCATGGCGATTGTCCATGGGTTGCTGTGGAGACGAGTGCCTTATGGACCCCGCCGGCCCCGGGCTTATTCCGGCCCGCCGCATGAAGTCTTTGTCATCTCCGCCGCCGTGATTTCGACTCCTCTAACCTTCTTGATGGTTATAGTGTCAGGCAGGGTGGGCCAGACGGCCCCGAGGCAACAGCCAGGAGGAACGCCATGACGTCGGGTCTCTTGCTCACCACCTTCGCGCTCGGCATCGCCCTGTCCCTCGGGGCCGCGGCGGCGACGCCGGAAGAGGACCTGGCCTCGGCCAGGCCGGAGATCGACAAGGCCAATGCCGACTGGGTGCCGGCGCTGCAGGCGGGCGACGTCGAGAAGGCGGCCGAGCCCTTCGCCAACGACGCCATGTTCATCCTCGGCAACGGCAAGACCTACACCGGCCGGGCCGCGATCGAGGCCTTCCTCAAGGAGCGCATGACGCCCGGCACCAAGATCACCGGCGGCACCATCCAGCAGGACGGGATCCAGGTCATCCGCGACGGTCTGATCTACGAATGGGGCCATGGCGGCACCACCAAGGTCGACGCCAAGGGGCAGAGCCAGACCTCCTCGGGCCTCTATTTGACGGTATGGCAGCGCGGCGCGTCCGGGCACTGGCAGATCATCCGCAATCTGAACTTCTGACGAGTTCAGGGGCTCGACAGCCGCGCTGCGGGTGACAACATCATGGCTGGAGCCGTCGGCCCGCTCGGGGCCGGCGCGGAGGAGGCCATGGACGCAGCGATCATCGAGGACTATGCCCAGAAGCTCCGGGCCGCCGGCGCGGGGGCGACGCTGGTGCTGTTCACCCGCGGCGGGCACGAGCTTCCGGCCCAAGACGTCCGGACCGTGCGCGATCTCGTCTACCTGACCCATGATGGCAGCGAGACCGTCATCCTGCGGTCGGAGATCGTCGCCATCCGGTTCAGCGGCGCCAAGGCTGGGGCGTCGAAGGTGGGATTCTAACCGGCAAGAGCGCATGCCCGTCAGGCCGGTCTGGCGGATCGTATCGGGGCCGACTATCGTCCGTCAGGCTCCGGTTCCGGAGCCTTCTGTCCTGCCGAGGCCGCGCCGCATTTCAAGGCCCCGTGCTGCTTGTCGAGGGGGATCATGCGCAATCTGGCATTGGTGGCTCTGTGCCTGTTCGCGGCGGGCTGCGCGCCCAAGGTGATCAAGCCGCAGGCGCCATTCGTCGAATCCGAATACGCGGCCTATCGCGGCAGCGGCACGGGCACCATCGAGGGGCAGGGCTTCCTGCGCCAGGATGGCGGCGGCGTCGTCACCTGCGCCGGGTCTGAAGTCTGGGCCGCGCCGGCGACCGCCTATACCCGCGAGATGACCGGGATCTTCGAGGCCGGATGGAACCCGATCGTGGGTGGCCTTGCCGTGATCGACAATCCGAACCAGGGCCGGCTGTTTCGGGAGGGCATCGAGCGCGAGACGCAGTGCGATGCCCAGGGCAATTTCGTGTTCCGGAATCTTCCCGCGGGCCAGTGGATCGTCTCGACCGCGGTGACCTGGCGGGTCGGGTATGACGCTCAGGGCGGCTATGTCCGTCAGGAGACCGCTCTCGCCGATGGACAGACCGTGAGGGTTCTGCTCACCCGGTGATGGGCTGCCGTGGGTGGTGGTTCGGTCCGCCTGCGGCTTGATCCGGTGCCACGGATCGCCCAGCTATCGAATCTCCGGAACCGCGAGATCACCCATGGATTACGAACCCCGGCTGCGCAACCACGGCCTGCCGCACGACCCGTTCAAGGCCCTGGTGGTGCCGCGGCCGATCGGCTGGATCAGCACGGTCAGCCGCGACGGGGTGGTCAACCTGGCGCCCTACAGCTTCTTCAACGCCGTGGCCGACCGGCCGCCGATGGTGATGTTCGCGCCGAGCGGGCCGAAGGATTCCCAAGCCAACGCCGAGGCGACCGGCGAGTTCGTGGCCAGCCTCGCCACCTGGGACCTGCGCGAGCAGATGAACACCACCTCAGCCTCGGTCGGGCCGGAGGTCAGCGAGCCCGAGCTGGCCGGGCTGGTGATGGCGCCGTCGCGGCTGGTCAAGCCGCCACGTGTGGCGGCTGCCGCCGCGGCGCTGGAATGCCGCTGGGTCAAGTCGGTGCCGCTGACCACCGCGGCGGGCGAGACGGTGCCGGGCGCCATCGTCATCGGCGAGGTGGTGTCGATCCATATCGACGAGTCGGTGATCGTCGACGGCCGCATCGACCTGTCGTCGCGGCGCGCGATCTCGCGGCTCGGCTACATGGATTACGGCGTGCTCGACACCGTGTTCAGCATGCAGCGCCCGCGCTGACCGCCTCAGACCGACCCCGCCGGCTGCCATCCATGCTATCGTTCCCGCAAGCTGCCGGGGAACCCGTCGCGCTGTCGTACCGTTCCGTTTGCCGGGACGCCTGCCAAAGCGCGGCGGTGGTCGAGAGGGAAGGGGGAACAGCATGGGTTTGCGCACCGGGGTCTGGTGGTGTTCGGTTTCGGCCGCAATCGGCGTCACGCTGCTTCCGGCCGGGGGACGGGCGCAGGAGGCACCGGCCGAACCGGATCGGCCGGCGGTCGTGACCTCGACGCCGCAGGCGCCGCGGCCGCTGAAGGAGGATCCGGGGGCCTTCATCGGCTTCAGCCTGGAGAACGACGTCTTCGCCAACACCGACCGCGGCTACACCAACGGCTTCCGCTTCGCCTTCACCAGCTCGGAGACCTGGACGCCGGACTGGCTCGCGACTGCGGCGCGCACCTTCCCTCTATTCCCCGACAGCGCGCCGATCCGGTCGACCCTGTCCTTCGGCCAAAGTCTGTACACGCCGAAGGACATCTCGCGGCGCGACCCGGACCCGAACGACCGGCCCTACGCGGCTTGGCTCTATGGCGGCGCCGCGGTCCTGGCCGATTCCGGCAACCGGCTCGACCGGCTCGAACTGCAGATCGGCGTCGTCGGCCCCTATGCCATCGGCGAGCAGGTGCAGAACACGGTGCACAGCATCATCGATTCGCGGAAGGCGCGCGGCTGGGACCACCAGCTGCACAACGAGCCCGGCGTGATCCTGAGCTACGAGCGCACCTGGCGTGGACTTTGGACCGCCGCGCCGTTCGGCATCGGCTTCGACCTGTCGCCCCATGTCGGCGCCAGCCTCGGCAACGTACTGACCCAGGCCTCGGCCGGCGCCACGGCGCGGCTCGGCTTCCGTCTGCCCGACGATTACGGGCCACCGCGGATCCGGCCGAGCGTGCCGGGATCGGACTTCTTCATCCCGACCAGCGGCTTCAGCTGGTACCTATTCGCCAGCGTCGAGGGCCGGGCCGTGGCCCGCAACATCTTCCTCGACGGCAACACCTTCGAGGACAGCCCGCACGTCACCAAGAACCCGCTGGTCGGCGACCTGCAGCTCGGCCTCGCGGTCCAGATCGACGACCTCCGTATCGCCTACACCCATGTGTATCGGACGCAGGAGTTCGAGGAGCAGCACAACCATTTCACCCAGTACGGAGCCTTCACCCTGTCCTGGCGGTTCTAGGATCGTGCGACCACGGGGCAGGCC
The DNA here is from genome assembly GCF_052078665.1 of Inquilinus sp. CA228. Lineage (NCBI taxonomy): Bacteria > Pseudomonadati > Pseudomonadota > Alphaproteobacteria > Rhodospirillales > Rhodospirillaceae > Inquilinus > Inquilinus sp. CA228. The sequence goes on from NZ_JBQJIK010000011.1 coordinate 98,045, forward strand.
GGCTGCCTGGCGTCGCGCCAGGCGGGGACCAGCGCGGCCGCGACCAGCGCCGCGGTGAGGGCGAAGGCCGCCGCATAGCCGGTGCACGCCGCCAGCAGGCCGAAGGCGACCGCGCCCAGGCCGTAGCCGGCGTCATAGGCCAGGTTCCAGAGGGCGCTGGCGGTGTCGTAGCCGGTGGCCGGCACCCGGTCGAACATCAGCGACAGGCTGGCGTTCTGGGCGACGCCGAAGCCGGCACCGAACACCAGCATGCCCGGCAGCACCGCGGCTGCGGCGTCGCCCAGGACCAGGGTGGCGATGCCGGCCGAGGCGGTGGCGACGCCCAGGACCAGCAGCCTCGCCTGGCCGACGCGGTCCCCGAAGCGGCCGGCCAGCCAGCGGGCCACGGTCGCGGTCACCGCCTGGGCCAGCAGGGCCAGGGCGACGAGGTCGCCGGAAGCCGAGGACAGGGCCAGCGGCAGGAAGGTGGTGACGATGCCGGCCGCCATCGCGACCGCCAGGAACACCAGGGCCGGCCGAACCAGGGCGGGCATGCGCAGCCCGGCCAGCAGGCCCATCGCCGCGGCCGGCGCCGCGGCCCGGCCCGGCAGGCCGGGCATCACGGCGAGGCCGGCCAGCGCGACCGCGGCGCCGGCGGCGAACACCGGCGCGAAGCCGACATGGCCGGCCAGCCAGACGCCGAGCGGCAGGGCCACCAGCGCCGGCACGGTGGCGGCGATGCCGAACAGGGCCAGCCCCTCGCCGCGGCGTTCGGGCGGGACCAGCACGGCCACCAGCGCGCCGCCGGCCACGACCACGACGGCGAGGCCGCAGCCGCGGAGCAGGCAGACGGCCACGATCGCCGCCATGCCGCCGCCGGCCGTCAGCAGCAGCGCCGACGCGCCGAGCAGCACCAGCCCGGCGGTGAACAGCAGCCGGTAGCCGAAGCGGGCGGTCAGGGCCGGCATGGCCAGCTCGACCGCCACCGTGGCGGCCATCAGCGTGCCGGTCACCAGCCCGGCGCCGGCATCCCCGGCCCCTGCCGCGGCGGCGTAGAGCGGCACCACCGAGAACAGCAGGTAGAAGCCGGTCATCGCCGCGAAGCTGCCGGCCAGGACCGGCCACAGGGCCCGGACCACGCTGGGGGAGTGCGCCGGGAGTGCGGAGCACGGATCGGCCAGGATCGCCTGGGACATGATCGCACCTTCGGTCCAGGGGATGGGGCGGATGGCGGAGAGACGGATCAGGCGACGGGCTGGACCAGGTTGACCAGGTTGCCGCAGCCATCCTCGAACACGACCGAGAGGACCGGCCCCAGGGCCTGCGGCTCGCCATGCACGGTGACGCCCGCCGCCAGCAGGCGGCGATGCTCGGCCGCGATGTCGGCGGTGAACAGCGCCAGGGCCGGGATGCCGGCATCGAACCGGGCCTTCTGGTAGACCTGCGACGCCGGAAAATCCGTCCGCTCCAGCACCAGCTCGACGCCCTCGACGCCATCCGGGGACGCGACGGTCAGCCACCGCATCGGGCCGATCGGCAGGTCGGTCGCGGTGACGAAGCCCAGCACGCCGGTATAGAAGCGCAGCGCCTTGTCCTGGTCGTCGACCATCACGCTGGCGAGCTTGATCTGCATCGGTGCCTCCCGTCATGGATTGATCGGGATGGAGGCTAGTGCCAGACTGGACAGCGAGACAGTTCCAGTCATGGGTCGACTTTGTTGACCAGTTCGCCGATCGACATCCTGGTTTCGGTGACGCGCGACGGGCCGCGCACCCTGGGCGGGCAGATCGAGGACCAGATCCGCGACGCCGTCCGCGCCGGCCGGCTGCGGCCCGGCGCGCCGGTCCCGTCGACCCGGGACCTGGCGCAGCAGCTCGGTATCTCCCGGCCGCTGGTGGTGGAGGCCTATGCCCAGCTCGCGGCGGAAGGATATCTGAGCCTGCGGCAGGGGGCCCGGCCGCGGGTCTCGGCCTTCGCCGCCTCCGGCACGGCCGCGGCGATCGAGCCCGCCGCGCCGGAAGCGCCGCCGCGCTATGACTTCCGGCCGGCCGTCCCCGACCTGGCCAGCTTTCCCCGCGGGCCCTGGCTGAAGGCCTGCCGCGACGCCCTGGCCGCCATGGCGGGCGACGATTTCGGCTATGGCAGCCTGCACGGCATCGCGGCGTTGCGGCAGGCGCTGGCGGAGTATCTCGGCCGGGTGCGCGGGGTCGCCGCCGATCCCGAACGGGTGATGGTGACCAGCGGCTTCACCCAGGCCCGCGGCCTGCCGCCGACGCTGCTGCTGGGCTATGCCCGCCATTCGGAATCGGTGATCCGGGCGGGGGTGCGCGCCCTGGCCGCCGCGGTCCGCGCCGCCCGGTCAGGCGGCTGACAGAATGGCCAGCGCCTTGGCGATGCGGGCCCCGACCCGGGCGTTGTTCTCCACCAGCGCGATGTTGGCGATCAGGCTGCGGCCCTCGGTCAGGGCGACGATCCGGGCCAGCAGATAGGGCGTCACCGCCTTGCCGGCGATGCCCTCGCGGTCGGCGTCGGCCAGGGCGCTGGCGATGGCGGCGTCGATCTCCGCCTCCGGCAGGGCATGCGCTTCCGGGATCGGGTTGGCGATCACCGCCCCAGCCGGGAACCCCAGCGCCGCCTGGGCGGCCAGCACGGCGGCCACCTCCTCCGGCGTGTCGCGGCGCAGCGCCAGCGCAAGGCCGCTCGACCGGCAGAAGAAGGCGGGCAGGGTGTCGGTGCCGTAGCCGATCACCGGCACGCCGCGGGTCTCCAGATATTCCAGCGTCTTCGCCAGGTCGAGGATCGACTTGGCGCCGGCGCAGACCACCGCCACCGGGGTGCGCGCCAGCTCCTCCAGGTCGGCGGAGATGTCGAGGCTGGTCTCGGCGCCGCGATGCACGCCGCCGATGCCGCCGGTGGCGAACACCCGGATGCCGGCGAGATGGGCCGCGATCATGGTCGCCGCCACGGTGGTGGCGCCGAGTCCGCCCGAGGCCAGGATCGCGCCCATGTCGCGGCGCGACAGCTTGGCCACGTCCCTGGCCGTTGCCAGCCGCTCGAGCAGCGCGTCGTCGAGGCCGACATGGATGCCGCCGTCGGCCACCGCGATCGTCGCCGGCACCGCGCCCTCCTCGCGGATGATCGCCTCGACCCGGCGCGCCATCTCCAGGTTCTGCGGATAGGGCATGCCGTGCGAGATGATGGTGCTCTCCAGCGCCACCACCGGGCGTCCGGCGGCCAGGGCGGCGGAGACCTCGGGGGCGATCGACAGCAGGCTGTTCATCGGGATCCTCACGCGACAATCAGGGCGCGCCGGCGCAGCGCGTCGGCGGTCAGGGTTGCGGGCACGGCGGTCGGAGCCTCCAGCGCCAGCGCCGCGGCGGCACGGCCGAGCCTGGCCGCCTCGACCAGCGGCAGGCCGGTGACCAGGCCGTAGAGCGTGCCGGCCACGGCGGCGTCGCCGGCGCCGGTGACATCGACGATCCCGGCCGGGCAGGCGGCAACCGTGGCCTCGCCCGCGGCATCGGCGATCAGGGCACCGGCGTCGCCGCGGTTCAGCACGACTCGGCCGACGCCTTCGGCCCGCAGCCGGCGCAGCGCGTCCCAGGCCGTCGCTTCGTCGGTGACCGGCTGGCCGGTGATCGCCTCGGCCTCGTCGCGGTTGAGGCACAGCAGGTCGATGCGGCCCAGCAGGCCGCGCAGCTTCTCGGATTTCGGCGAGGACACGGCGTCGACCGCCACCAGCGCCGGCCGGCCCGGATGCGACAGCACGGCGGCCAGCCCCTCGGCCGGCAGGTTGGCGTCGACGAACCACGCGGAAGCCGGCCGCGCCGCCGCCAGGGCCGGGGCCAGAACCTCCGGCCCGATCTCGTCATAGATGCCCATATCGGCGATCGCGACCGCCATCTCGCCGCCCGGCTCCAGCACCGCGGTGTAGCTGGCGGTGCCGCTGGTCTGCGACCGGCCGACCAGGGACAGGTCGAGGCCCAGCCGCGCCATCTCCGCCAGGATCCGTTCAGCCGACGGGTCGTGTCCCATGCGGCTGACCAGGCCGACCGGCAGGCCCAGCCGGGCCAGGGTCTCGGCCACGTTGCGGGCGACGCCGCCCAGGCTGGTGCGGATCGTCACCGGGTTCGAGGTGCCGAGGCGCACGGCGCGATGGGCGCGGGCCTGGCGGTCGATATGGGCGGCGCCGAAGCACCAGACGGGCAGGGACATGCGGGCTCTTCTCAGGATCGCGCACCCTGCGTCGGCCGCCGGCGAAAGGCAAGATCCGGGGTTGCGCGGCGCCGCCGCAGCCGGCAGCATCCCGGCCATGCGACGCCTCGTCCTCCTGATCGCCCTGCTGTTCGGTCTGGCCGGCCCCGCCCTGGCCCAGGACCAGGCGGCGCCGGCCGGCACCTATCGCGGCCAAGTCACCTCCGGCGGCGTGCTGGCCCCGTCGATGCTGACCTTCCTGCCGGAGAAGCGCGGCGGCTGCTACCACGTGATCGACTCCACCGCCGGCCCTTATGACGGCCAGCTCAGCGACGGCGAATCCCTGGGCGGCGGCCTCTACCGCTTCACCTGGAACGACAAGTTCGGCACGGGCACCGTGACCTTCGCCTTCCTGGACGGCGGGTCCGGGTTCAGCGGCAAATGGTACTTCGCCGACCAGTTCGCCGGCGTCTGGATGGCCAAGCGGGCCGAAGGCGACGACCTTCCATGCAAGCCGATCCCGGTGGCGTCACTGGACTGAGGCAGCATTTGGCGTCGTCTCGATCCGTCCCATATCCTTGAGGCCATGCCGACTCCGCGCCCCGACCAGTGGATCCGGATCCAGCCCGAGGGCCTGCTGGTGGTGCCCGGCGGCTTCCATGTCGACCCGGTGCGGCCGGTCGAGCGGGCGCTGGTCACCCATGGCCATTCCGATCACGCCCGGCCCAACAACCGCGCGGTGCTGGCGACGGCGGAGACGCTGGCGATCATGCGCGCCCGGTATGGCGACGAGGCCGGCCGCAGCCTGCAGCCGGCGGCGCTGGGCGAGACCCAGCGGATCGGCGAGGTCGACGTCACCTTCGTGCCGGCCGGGCATGTGCTGGGCTCGGCCCAGATCGTGCTGGAGCACGCCGGCAGCCGGGTCGTCCTGTCCGGCGACTACAAGCGCCGGCCGGACCAGACCTGCCTGCCGTTCCAGCCGGTGGTCTGCGACGTCTTCGTCACCGAGGCGACCTTCGGCCTGCCGGTGTTCCGCCACCCGCCGGACGGGGCCGAGATCGGCAAGCTGCTGCACTCCGTCGCCCTGTTCCCGGAACGGTCGCATCTCGTCGGCGTCTATGCCCTCGGCAAGGCCCAGCGGGTGATCCGCCTGCTGCGCCAGGCCGGCTGGGACCGGCCGATCTACATCCATGGCGCGCTGCAGGCGCTGTGCGAGCTGTACGAATCGCTCGGCGTGCCGCTCGGGCCGCTGCTGCCGGCCACCGAGGCGTCGAAGGCCGAGCTGGCCGGGCAGATCGTGCTGGCGCCCCCCTCGGCCAGTGCGGACCGCTGGTCGCGGCGCCTGCCGGACCCGGTGGTGGCCGCGGCCTCGGGCTGGATGCGGGTGCGCCAGCGCGCCCGGCAGGGCGGGGTCGAGCTGCCGCTGATCATCTCCGACCACGCCGACTGGGACGATCTCTGCGCCACCATCGAGGAGGTTCAAGCCGGCGAGGTCTGGGTCACCCATGGAAGGGAGGAGGCGCTGATCCACCAGGTCCGCAAGTCGGGCCGCGCCGCCCGGGCCCTGGCGCTGATCGGCTTCGAGGAGGACGACAGCGCATGAAGGCCTTCGCCGCATTGATCGAAGGCTTGGTCTACATGCCGTCGCGCAACGGCAAGATCCGGCTGCTGACCGACTATTTCGAGCACACGCCGGACCCCGATCGCGGCTGGGCCCTGGCGGCGCTGACCGGCAACCTGACCTTCGCTGCCGCCAAGGCCTCGACCATCCGCAACCTGACCATCGAGCGGGTCGACGAGGCGCTGTTCGGCTGGTCCTACGACTTCGTCGGCGACCTGGCCGAGACCGTCGCCCTGATCTGGCCGTGGAAGCCCGGAGCCAACCGCGAGCCGACCATCACCGAGGTGGTGGAAGAGTTGCGGGCCACCTCGCGCGCCGCGGCGCCGCTGCTGGTCGAGCGCTGGCTCGATGCCCTGGGGGCGTCGGAGCGCTTCGCCCTCCTCAAGCTCATCACCGGGGCGCTGCGGATCGGCGTCTCGGCCAGGCTCGCCAAGGTGGCTCTGGCGGAATGGGGCGGCCAGCCGGTCGACGACATCGAGGAGCTGTGGCACGCGCTGGAGCCCCCTTACGAGGAGCTGTTCGTCTGGCTGTCGGGGCAGGGGCCGAAGCCGGAGATCGGCGACCGCGCCACCTTCCGGCCGCTGATGCTGGCCCATCCGCTCGAGGCCGAGGACATCGCCGGGCTGGACCCCGCCGCCTACCGGGCCGAATGGAAATGGGACGGCATCCGGGTGCAGGTGGTCGGCCGCGGCGACCGGCCGCCGCGGATCTATTCGCGCAGCGGCGACGACGTCACCGGCGCCTTCCCGGACCTCGCCGACACCATCCGCTTCCACGCCGTGCTGGACGGCGAGCTGCTGGTGGCGCGGGACGGGGTCGTCGCCCCGTTCAACGACCTGCAGCAGCGGCTGAACCGCAAGGCGATCTCGGCCCGGATGATGGAGGAATACCCGGCCTGGGTGCGGCTCTACGACATCCTGTTCGAGGGCGAGGAGGATCTGCGGCCGCTGCCCCTCGACGCCCGCCGGGTGCGGCTCGAGTCCTGGATCGGGCGGGAGCGGCCGGCGCGCATGGACCTGTCGCCGATGATCCCGTTCGAGAGCTGGGACGAGTTGGCCACGCTGCGCGACAACGCCCGGGCCCAGGCGATCGAGGGGCTGATGCTGAAGCGCGGCGACAGCGACTATGTCGCCGGCCGGCCGAAGGGGCCGTGGTTCAAATGGAAGCGCGGGGCGCTGACCCTCGACACCGTGCTGATGTACGCACAGCGCGGCCACGGCAAGCGCTCCTCCTTCTACTCCGATTACACCTTCGGCACTTGGCGCAGCGAGGCGGAGGGCGAGCGGCTGGTGCCGGTGGGCAAGGCCTATTTCGGCTTCACCGACGAGGAGCTGGCCCAGCTCGACCGCTGGGTGCGCAGCCACACGGTCAAGCGCTTCGGCCCGGTGCGCGAGGTCGAGCCGCGTCTGGTGCTGGAGGTCGCCTTCGACAGCGTCCACCGCTCCACCCGCCACAAATCCGGAGTCGCGATGCGATTCCCCCGAATCCACCGCATTCGCTGGGACAAGCCGGCGGCGGAGGCCGACCGGCTGGACACGCTGGAACGAATGATCGTCGAGTAATACTTCGATTTAACGTCACTTTCACTTGACAATGAATTTTATGCACATTGCCCGCGTATTAAGCGTTGACAGTCATCGCCCGCTGCGCGAGGGTCGGCGGCAAGAGCGACCCCTCATGAAGGCCGCCGAGCACTTGATGCCAGCAGACGAGTCGCGCCCAGCGAAGGGCGAGGAGCTGCGCGCTTTCTTCGGAGGGACGCGGCAAGGACACGGAAGGATGACGTGTTGGCAAGCTGCACCGGACTGCCCCTCCCGACCTCGGATCACCCGGCCGGGCGATGGCGGAACTGACGGCTTTGCCGTCCTGTTCCTCCGTCGCTCCCGTCATTGCCCGGCGCGCCAAGCGCCGTCTCCGCAGAGGTCCATCATGGTTCGTTCCGAAGCGTTCACGATCGAGGTCGCGGGCGAGGCGATTGGTATTGTCGTCGCCCAGAAGCGCGGCTTCCGCTTCTACGCTTCCGATTCCCGCTTCCAACACCTCGAGGGACAGGATTTCCGCACCGTCGCGGATGCCGAGCGCGCCGCCCGCGACCTTGGGCGCACGGCGCCGCTGCCGCGGGCTGCAGGCATCGCGAGCTGAGCGCTCCCGGAGCGGCTAGTCGGCGGCCGGCTTGGCCAGGATCGCGATGTAGTTCTTCGGATAGCCGCGAACCACCTTCTGGCGCATCTCCAGCCAATGGAAGAGGAAGGTGAGCACGGCCATCTGCGCGCGCAGCAGCAGCATCAGGGGCGACAGCACGAAGCCGAGCACACCCGGCGCCACGGCGGACGGGCGGACCGGCAGAAACCGGGCCGTCCGGTTCATCTGATAGGCGACCGTCGAGTAGAAGCCCTCCAGCCAGTCCAGCCGATCGATCCGGAAGCCCGCGCCTTCGAACAGATACCGCACGGCGAACTGGGTATAGCGGTAGAAGTCGTAGGGCTGCTCATGCTCCTCGTAGAAGAGCGGCGCGGTGTAGATCATCCGGCCGCCCGGCTTGAGGACGCGGAACAGCTCGTTCAGCACCGCCTTGGGGTCGGGGACGTGTTCCATCACCTGGTTGAAGAGGATGGCGTCGAAGCGCTGATCTTCGACCGGGATGGCTTTGAGATCGCAGACATAGGTGGACTTCGCATAGGGCTTGTCGACCAGCTCGAAATCCGCGCTCTCGTAACGGCAATGCGCCAGCAGCGGCTTGTAGGGGGCCTCGCCGGACCCGGCGTCGAGCACCAGGGCGCCGGCCGGCACGCTGGCGGCAAACGCCTGGTTCTCCAGCAGCAGTCGCTGCCGGGAGGAATTCGCCGAGAACAGGCGGCGCAGCCACGAGGGAACCCCTGACTTCGCCCGCGGCGGCTGCGCGCCCTCGGCCAATGAACCCGAACTCATAGATCCCCCTCTATCGTATCAGCAATGCGCTCCAGCCCGGCCATCCCCGGAGCAGGCAGGGCAGCCGGCACCAGCGAAACTGGCGCGCGAAGCATGGGCGTCGTCTGGTCTGATATCATCGTGTCAGCTTTGGCCCGTCATCATAGAGAGGCCCTAAAGATCTGTCACGCCCGCCACCAGGGCATTTTCGTGGCCGCGGCCGGCGGGTTCGGCGGGACGGCAAAGACAGTTCTTGTGGATTTGCGATTGAACGCCTGGGGCACTGCCCGGCATTTCGCGAGTACAACGAAAATGCTGGTGCTGCCGCTGAGGATTGAACTCAGGACCTCTCCCTTACCAAGGGAGTGCTCTACCACTGAGCTACGGCAGCCCGCCCGTTCGAGGCGGCGCGGAACCTGCCATAGCGTCGGGGGTGGTGCAAGCGCTTTTCCGAGGGGCTTGTCGATTACCGTCGTTCCGCGCCGTCCGCCCCTCCGCTCCGGTTGCGTAACGCCGCCGCATCGGCCATACCAAAGCCGAAATGACCGATCAGCGTCGTCCCCCGAACGCCAAGCCCGCATCGCCGTCGCGCCAGGAGCGCGAGGCGGCGGCGCTGCGCGCCAACCTGGCGCGGCGCAAGGCGCAGAGCCGGGGGCGGGCGGCGGTCGAGGACGAGGCGAGCGCGCAGGACGGGGAGTCCGGCCGCGACGATGAGGCGAGGGGTTAGGCCGTGACGATCATGTCCGATATCTGGATCCGCGAGCGGGCGCTCCAGGACAAGATGATCGACCCCTTCGTCGAGCGGCAGAAGCGCGAGGGCACGATCTCCTACGGCCTGTCGAGCTATGGCTACGACGCCCGCGTCTCGGACGAGTTCCTGGTCTTCACCAATGTCGACAGCGCCCTGGTCGACCCGAAGAACTTCGACCCGAAGAGCTTCGTCGAGCGCAAGGGCCCGGTCTGCATCATCCCGCCGAACAGCTTCGCTTTGGCCCGCACGGTCGAGTATTTCCGCATCCCGCGCGACGTGCTGGTGATCTGCCTGGGCAAGTCGACCTATGCCCGCTGCGGCATCATCGTCAACGTCACGCCACTGGAGCCGGAGTGGGAGGGGAATGTGACGCTGGAGTTCTCCAACACCACGCCGCTGCCGGCCAAGATCTACGCCCATGAGGGCGCCTGCCAGTTCCTGTTCCTCAAGGGCGACCAGCCCTGCGAGGTGTCCTATGCCGACCGGGCCGGCAAATACATGGGCCAGCGCGGCGTCACCCTGCCGAAGCTGTAGCGTCACCTCATTCCAGGGCCCGGGGGAGCCAAGATGGACAAGATTCGTATCCGCGGCGGGCGTCCGCTGCAGGGCCGGCTTCCGATCAGCGGGGCGAAGAACGCGGCGCTGCCGCTGATGGCGGCGGCGCTGCTGTCGGACGAGACCCTGACCCTGACCAACCTGCCGCATCTGGTCGACATCTCCACCCTGGCTACCCTGCTGGCCCAGCACGGCGTCGAGATCGCGCTGAACGGCGCCGATTCCGACGGGGCGCAGGGCCGGGTGATCGAGCTGACCGCCCGCCGCATCCGCAGCACCACCGCCCCCTACGACCTGGTGCGGAAGATGCGCGCCAGCGTGCTGGTGCTCGGGCCGCTGGTGGCGCGCGAGGGCCATGCCAAGGTGTCGCTGCCGGGAGGCTGCGCCATCGGCAGCCGGCCGGTCGACCTGCACATCATGGGGCTGGAGCAGCTCGGCGCCGAGATCGAGGTCACCGAGGGCTATATCAACGCCCGCGCCCCGAACGGGCTGCAGGGCACCCGCATCGTGTTCCCGAAGGTCTCGGTCGGCGCCACCGAGAACCTGATGATGGCGGCGTCGCTGGCCCGCGGCGAGACCGTGCTGGTCAACGCCGCGCGCGAGCCGGAGATCGTCGACCTCGCCGCCTGCCTCACCGCCATGGGGGCCCAGATCGAAGGGGCGGGGACCGACACCGTCCGGATCCAGGGCCGCGAGCGGCTGCACCGGGCGACCCACCGCATCGTCGCCGACCGGATCGAGACCGGCACCTATGTCATGGCCGCGGCCGCGACCGGCGGCGAGGTCGAGCTGGTCGGCACCAGCCTGCACCTGATCGAGGCGGCGGCCGACGTGCTGCGCGGCGCCGGGGTCGAGTTCGAGCCGACGGCCGATGGCTTCAAGGTCCGCCGCAGCGGCGACCTGGTCGGCGTCGACGTGATGACCGAGCCTTACCCCGGCTTCCCGACCGACCTGCAGGCCCAGATGATGGGGCTGATGACGGTGGCCAAGGGCGCCTCGATGATCACCGAGACGATCTTCGAGAACCGCTTCATGCATGTGCCGGAGCTGGCGCGGATGGGCGCCAACGTCACCGTGCACGGCGCCTCGGCCCTGGTGCGCGGCGTGCCGAGGCTGACCGGCGCCCCGGTGATGGCGACCGACCTGCGCGCCAGCGTCTCGCTGGTCATCGCCGGGCTGGTGGCCCAGGGCGAGACGGTGCTGAACCGGGTCTACCACCTCGACCGCGGCTATGAGCGGCTGGAGGAGAAGCTGGCCGGCTGCGGCGCCGACATCACCCGGCTGAAGAGCGACTGAGATGGCCGCCGACACGACCGTCCCCCTGCGCCTGCGCGCCCGCGACGCGGACGACCTCGCGGTGCTGTCCGCGGCGCTGCAGGACGCGATCGTGCCGGTGCACGACATCACCTTCCTGCGGCCCGAGCGCTGCTTCGTCATGGCGCTGAACCGGTTCTGCTGGGAGCAGCCGGCGCAGCTGGTCGACGGCCAGGAGATCTGGCAGCGCACCCTGTGCGGCGTGCGCTTCCAGGGCATCGATGCGGTGCAGAGCCGCAAGCTGGACCTGCAGGACCGGGCGCGGATGCTGGACCTGCTGGCGGTGACGGCGGAGGAGGGCGGGCTCCTGCTCCGCTTCGCCGGCGACGTGACTCTGCGCCTGGCCGGCGACGGCATCGACGTGCTGCTGGAGGACCGCGGCGAGCCCTGGCCGACGCCGCAGAAGCCGCAGCATCCGGAGTGACGGAAGCCGGATAGACCGCCCCGGACTGACCGATCGACCCGTCAGCCCTTTTCCAGCGCGAACGGCCGCGGCCTGCCCCTGTGCGGACGCGACATCGCCGGCGGTTCGTCACAAGACTTTGCCGCCTCTGCACTATAGTTCGAATCGAGACGTCCGCAGCGGCACTCGAGGGCAGGATTCATGAGACAGCTGGTCGTTCTTTTCGCAGTTCTTTTCAGCATCCAGGGGCACGGGGTCATGGCCGAGGACAACCGCATCGACCTGGTCCGGCCCGACGCCCCGCAGCTGGCGGCGCGCGGCGCTTTCGCGATCGGCGTGCGCACGATCGACCTCGTCCACCCCGACCAGCCGGACATCGTCCATGTCGAGGCCGGCAAGCCCATCCCGCACTACGACCGCAAGCTGACGGTCGAAATCTGGTACCCCGCCGAGATCCCCGCCGGCGCCGAGGGCGGCGACTACACCGGCGTGTTCCTGCGCGACGGCGAAACCCGGGTGACGCTGCACGGCACGGCCTTGCGCGACGCGGCGCCGAAGACGCCCGCAGCGGCCGGCTATCCGCTGGTCATCATCTCGCACGGCTATCCCGGCAACCGCTTCCTGCTCAGCCCCCTCGCTGAGAACCTGGCGACGAAGGGCTATGTCGTTGCCTCCATCGACCATACGGATTCGACCTACAGCGACCAGGGGAAGTTCGGCTCGACGCTGGTCAACCGCCCGCTCGATCAGAAATTCGTGCTCGACGAGATGGCGCGGCTCTCGGGCGAGAGCGGCCATTTCCTGGCGGGCCTGGTCGATGCCTCGAACGCCGCCGTCATCGGCTATTCCATGGGCGGCTACGGCGCCGTCATCACCGCCGGGGGCGGCGTCACCAGGGCGGCGACCGAGCTGGAATCGGGGGCGCCGGCGGGCACCCTCGCCATCCACCTCGCCGGTTCGGCAAGCCACGAGAAGCTCATCGACCCGCGGATCAAGGCCGTCGTCGCCCTCGCGCCCTGGGGCATGGAGCGCGGCTACTGGGACGCCGCCGGGCTGGCCGGGGTCCGGAAGCCCATCTTCTTCGTCGCCGGCAGCGTCGACGACGTGTCGGGCTACGAGACCGGCGTGAAGAAGATCTTCGAGCAGAGCGTCCACGCCGACCGCTATCTGCTGACCTTCGCGAACGCCAACCACAACGCCGCCGCGCCGATGCCGGCGCCGGCGGAATCCTGGGCGATGTCCGCGAAGCTCGGCTTCGCGCCGTTCGACCACTACGCTGACCCGGTCTGGGACACGGTGCGGATGAACAACATCCTGCAGCATTTCGTGACCGCCTTCCTCGGCAAGGAGCTGAAGGGCGACACGTCGATGGACGCCTATCTCTCGCTCGTCGAGAACTCCGGCGACGGTGTCTGGGCGGCGAATGCGGACGGCAGCTTCAAGCCGGAGCACACCTATTGGAGGGGCTTCCGCAAGCGTACGGCAGCGGGGCTCAGCCTGATCCATCTCGACCCGGCGGCCCGCCCCTAGTCCAGCCCGCCCTGGGCGCGGAAATGGCCGCGGATGCGCTGGGTCAGCTCGACGAAGCGCGGGTCGCCCATGATGTCGAGCGAGCGCGGCTTCGGCAAAGGCACCTCGTAGATCGCCGCGATCGACCCCGGCCGTTCGGTCATCACCAGCACCCGGTCGGCCAGGAACACCGCCTCCGGGATCGAATGGGTAATCAAGAGGATGGTCTTGCGGGTCTCGCGCTGGATCCGCTGCAGCTCGACATTCATCCGCTCCCGCGTCATGGCGTCGAGCGCGCCGAAGGGTTCGTCCATCAGCACGATCGACGGGTCGGTCACCAGCGCCCGGCACAGCGACACCCGCTGCTGCATGCCGCCGGACAGCTGCCAGGGCAGCTTGGCCTCGAACCCCTCCAGCCCGACCATGCGCAGCAGCCGGTGCGCCCGTTCCAGATGCGCGGCGCGGGGCAGGCGCTTGACCTCGGCCGGCATCATCACGTTGGCCAGCACGTTGCGCCACGGCAGCAGCAGCGCGTTCTGGAACACGATGCCGGCGTCGCCATGCGGCCGGTCGACCGTGCGGCCGCCGAGCCGGATCCGGCCGGTGCTGGGCGGCAGCAGGCCGGCGATCATGCGCAGCAGCGTGGACTTGCCGCAGCCGGACGGGCCGACCAGCACCAGGAACTCGCCCTCGTCGATGGTGAAGTCGAGCGGCGCCAGCGACGGCACCTCGCCGTCGCGGCCGCGATAGGTCTTCGACACGCCTTCGACGGCGATGACGGCGGTTCGCGCCGCCTCCGCCGTCTCGACCACCTGCAGGCCCGCCCGGCTCATGCTCCCGCTCACTTCGCCCCCACTCACTTCGGCAGGAAGTCGTTGGTGTAGAACGCCTTCGGGTCGGTTGCCGCGTCGGCGGCGACGCCGCCATATTCGACCAGCAGCTTCACGGTCTCGGCCATGTTGGCGTCGGTGACGCGGAACGGCCGCTGGCCTTGCGTCTCCTCGGTCCGGTACAGCGGGATGGTGCGCTCGAAGCCCTCCTGCAGCGTGTCCGGCTTGCCGGCCTTGGGCAGGGCGGCCAGCACCGCCGCGGTGGCCTCGGCCGGCGCCTTCTCGGCCGCCTCGATCGACTGGGTCGTGGCGGCCATGAAGCGGCGGATCAGGTCGGGATTCTCGGTCAGCAGGTCCTTCTGCACGACGATGCCGGAGGACACCATGTTGACCCCGTAATCGGCGAACATGATCGGGTACACGTCCTTGCCGGTGGCGTCCTTGATCTTCATGCTCTGGTCCATCGAATAGCCCAGCAGCAGGTCGGCCTGGCCGTTGATCACGGCGTTCAGCTTGGTCTGGGCGTCGCCGGAGACGGTCTTGAAGTCGCTCTCCTTCAGCCCGGTCTTCTGCAGGAAGAAGGGCCAGATCTGCGACATCGAATCGCCCGGCGTGGTGGCCACGGTCTTGCCCTTGATGTCCTCCGGCTTGCGGATGGCCTTGTCGGTGAAGCCCATCACCGACATCGGGCTCTTCTGCAGCAGCACCCCGACCGAGACCAGCGGCGCGCCCTTGGCCGCGGCCTTGATCATGGTCGGCACGTCGAAATAGCCGAAGCCGACGGTGCCGGCGGCCACCGCCTGGGCGGTCATGGCCGAGCCGCGGCCCTCCTGGATCTCCAGGTCGATGCCCTGGTCGGCGTAGAAGCCCTTGGCCTTGCCGTAGAAGAACGGCGTGTGCTCGCCATAGACGTACCAGTTCAGCATCAGCACGACCTTGTCGGCCGCCTGGGCCGAGCCGGCCGCGAGCAGGATGCCGAGGGCGATCAGCAGGCTCCGGATCATGGTTTCCTCCCCCTGTTGTCTGTGTGTGTGCCGCGTCAGGCGGCGACGATCAGGTCCCGGCGCCGGCTGGCGTGCCACGGGATGACCAGGCGTTCGACCACATCGACCAGCCAGAACAGGATGACGCCGAGCAGCGCCAGGATCACCAGCGCCGCGAACATGGTGGGCAGCTCGAAATTGCCGATCGAGCGCTGCAGCACGAAGCCGATGCCGGAATTGGCGCCGACGAACTCGCCGACCACGGCGCCGACCACCGCCAGCGTGACCGAGACCTTGAGGCCGGAGAAGATCGCCGGCATCGCCGAAGGCAGCCCGACCATGCGGAACACCTGCCAGCGGCTGGCGGCCATGGCCCGGGCCAGGTCGAGCGTGTCGGGGTCGAGCGACTTGAAGCCCTGCACCGCCGAGACCACCACCGGGAACACACCGAGCAGGAAGGCCGAGATCACCTTGGGCTCGAGCCCGAAGCCGAACCAGACGACGAAGAGCGGCGCGATCGCCACCTTCGGGATCGATTGCGAGAACACCAGCAGCGGGTAGACATAGGCCTCGACCGTGCGAGACCCGGCGATCAGCATCGCGGTCGGGATGCCGATCGCGGCCGACAGCAGGAAGCCCAGCACGGTCGCGACGGTGGTGGGCACCGCCTGCGACAGCAGCTCCGGCCCGTCGCGCCACAGGGTGACGATCACGTCCCAGGGCGCCGGTACCTGGTAGGGCGGCAGGCGGAAGACTCGGATCGCCAGGTCCCACAGCACGATGATGATCAGCAGCAGGATGACGGGCCGGATCCAGCCCGCCTGCAGCAGGCCAAAAGCGCGGTCGCGGGCGCTGCGCGATCCCATCGGCGTCTCCCGGTCCCGGGCTTCGGATCGGCCCGGCAGAAATTAACCCGTTGGTTAAAATCCTGCTGTGGACCGGGGCAGGGGTCAAGAGGGGGAAGTGGGAGGCTGAGCCCCTTCCTTCCACTCTCCCTTCCCCCGCGGGCTACGGGATTCACACATCTTCCGATCAGTGAGACCAACCGCAAGTATGCGAACAGATTGCCTCTCCCGCCTGGCGGGAGAGGTCGGGCGTCCGCAGGACGACCGGGTGAGGGCGGGCCCAGGCCTCGACGAAACCCCCTCACCCGGAGGCGCAAGCGCCTCCGACCTCTCGCGTAAACGGGAGAGGCAAAAAACAATCCGCTTCGTCGTGGTGAAAGGAACTCTTCAGAGCAGCCCTCAACTGCTGTCCGGCTTCGGCAGCCTGGGCGGCGGATGGCCGTCCGCGGATTCGTCCGGCGGCTCGGCCCAGCCGTCCCCGGGCAGAGAGGAAGCGGCGACGCATTCCACGCTCGGGCCGGGCAGGTCGATGGTGTCGTCCCAGCCCTGCGGCGGAGGGGCCGAAGGCGGCATGCGGCCGATCTTGCGGCAGACCTCGCGCAGGAACTCCTCGGGCGACAAGGTGTCCAACTGCACGTCCAGGATCTCGTCCTCGACCAGCGACTCCCACACCATCGACCGCACGCGTTCGACGTCCTCGGGCTCGTCGGGCGCCGCCACCGCCTTGGCGATGGATTCGGCAGCCTGCTCCCGCTTCTGCCGGCGGCGCTCCTGCTCGCCCGACTCGGTCCGCTTGGTCCGGCGCATCAGGTAGTCGGCGCGGATCCGCTCGGTCATCGCGATCGACAGCCGCACCGACCGCGACAGCCGCGACTGCATCAGCGGGTAGTCCGGCATCTCCGCGCCGCGCAGGATCCGCTCCTGCTCGCGCACGGTCGCCCGCTTGGTGGTGATGTCCAGGTCGACGATCTCGCGCAGCTTGTCCAGCGCCCACCCCGTCCACTTCATGTCGGGGTCGGTCGGCTTGATCTCGTCGGAGTCGGATTGCGTCCTGTCCATGGAACATATCATGAACGAGATGCAGCAGGTTAAGCAATGAACATTGTGTTCACTTGCAATCGGCCATTCGAGGCGGTCGCCGCGGCGATGGCGTTTGCCCGTCTGTTTCGACACCCGAGGCGCAACTGGACTCATGGTTTTGTCGACTCTGGACCTACCCGGATATGCAGCAAACCTGCTAAATCCTGACCGTCCGCACCTGCCCGGCTCCGCCGGGCGGATTTGACTGTTCGGCCACTCTCGCAACACGGGCGGCGCCGACCCGACAGACAGGAGGACGTCCCGTGACCCAGACCATCAACGGCACCGCCGGCCCCGACACCATCAACGGCACCAATCCGGGCGATCCGGCCAACACCGACGGCATCGACATCATCAACGGCCTCGCCGGCAACGACACGCTCTCCGGCCTGGGCGGCAACGACATCCTCCAGGGCGGCGCCGGCGCCGACATCCTCCAGGGCGGCGGCGGCATCGACACCGCCAGCTATACCGGCTCCACCGCCGGGGTCGTCATCTTCTTGTACGATCCCGCCCCCAAAACGGGTGGCGACGCCCAGGGGGACGTTCTGAACAGCATCGAAAACCTGACCGGCTCGGCTTTCGACGACATTCTGGCCGGCCTTGGCGATGTCAACGTCCTCGACGGCGGGGCCGGAAACGATGCCTTGGCCGGAGAAGCGGGTGCGGACACCCTGATCGGCGGCGACGGCGTCGACACGGCCTATTACGACCGCGCGGACGGCTCGGTGCAGGTCAACCTGGCGACCGGCACCGGCGTGGGCAACGACGCCGACGGCGATAGCTTGAGCGGGATCGAGAATCTCGTCGGCTCGGCCTTCGCCGATACCCTGACCGGCGACGTCGGCGCGAACACCCTGAACGGTGCCGGTCTCAATGACGTTCTCATCGGCGGTGCCGGCGACGACCTGCTCATCGGGGGCAGCGGGGCGGACCAGCTGCAGGGCGGCGAGGGCTCCGACACCGCTGGGTACAACACCTCGACCGCCGGGGTGCGCGTCGACCTCGTGGTCAACGGGGGCGTGGGCGGTGACGCCACGGGCGATGCCCTGAGCGGGATCGAGAATCTCCTCGGATCGGGTTTTGACGACGTCCTGACCGGAGACGACGCGGCGAACATCCTGGCCGGCGCCGGGGGCAACGACGGTCTCGTCGGCAACGGCGGCGACGACGTGCTCGATGGCGGCGCCGGGGCCGACAGCCTGAACGGCGGCGACGGCACCGACACGGCCCGGTACAGCACCTCGGCCGCCGGCGTGACGGTCAATTTGGTGAACGGCACCGGCACGGGCGGCGACGCCCAGCTCGATACCTTGAGCGGGATCGAGAATCTCGTCGGCTCGGCCTTCAACGATACCCTGACCGGCAATAGCGGGGCGAACACCCTGACCGGCGCCGCTGGCGGCGACACGCTGGACGGCGGCACCGGCACCGATACGGCCTCGTACGACACCTCGACCGCCGCCGTCACGGTCAACCTGCAGAGCGGTACCGGCTTGGGTGGCGACGCTGAGGGCGACACGCTGACCGGCATCGAGAACATCATCGGCTCGGCCTTCGCTGACGCCCTGACCGGCGACACGGGGGTGAACGTCCTGAACGGCCTGGCCGGCGCCGACACGCTCCGCGGCGGGGCCGGCGGCGACATCCTGGATGGCGGCGCCGGCGTCGACACGGCCGACTACCAGGGGTCGACGGCGGTCTCGGTCAACCTGCTGACCGGCGCGACCTCCGGCGGCGACGCCCAGGGCGACACGCTGGTCAACATCGAGTACGTCACCGGTTCGGCCTTTGTCGACATCCTGATCGGCAATGGTTTGAACAACATCCTCGACGGCGGCGCCGGCGACGACGTGCTCCAGGGCGGCGCTGGCGACGATCTGCTCCTGGGCGGCGAAGGCGACGATCTGCTCCAGGGCGGCGCCGGGGGCGACACGCTGCGGGGCGGCAACGGCAACGACACGGTGAGCTATGCCGGGTCCTCCGGCGGGGTCGTCGCCAGCCTGTCCGAGGGCCAGGCTGCGGGGGGCGAGGGCTTCGACACGCTGCTGAACATCGAGAACCTGATCGGCTCGGCCTTCGTCGACACCCTGCACGGCAATGGCGGGGCCAACACCATCGCCGGCGGCGCCGGCAACGACGAGATCTACAGCTCTGCCGGCGGCGACACCCTCGACGGTGGCGCCGGTGTCGACACGGTCTGGTACTACCAATCGGCCGCCGTCACGGTCGACCTGCGGAGCGGCATGGGCACGGGCGGCGACGCCCAGGGCAGCAGGCTGACCGATATCGAGAACATCATCGGCTCGGACTTCGGCGACATCCTGCGCGGCAACGCCGAAGCCAATGTCCTCACCGGCAACGGCGGCAACGACCTGATCAACGGCTATGGCGGTGCCGACACCATCTACGGCCTAGTCGGCATCGACACGGTCTCTTACGACGGCTCGGCCGCCGGCGTCACGGTCGACCTGCGGAGCGGCACCGGCACGGGCGGCGACGCCCAGGGCGACAGGCTGGTCCAGATCGAGAACCTCGTCGGGTCCAGCTCCGGCGACATCCTGCGCGGCGATGCCGGGATCAATGCCCTCGACGGCAGCGCCGGCAACGACCTGCTCGAAGGCTTTGGCGGCGCCGACGCCCTCGACGGCGGTGCCGGCATCGACACGGTCGCGTATAGCGGCTCGACCAGCGGCGTCACGGCCGACCTGCGGGCCGGCATCATCGGCGCGGGCGGTGACGCCCAGGGCGACACACTGACCGGGATCGAGAACCTCGCCGGGTCGAGCTCCGCCGACATCCTGCGCGGCAATGCCGGGGTCAATGCCATCAACGGCGGCGCCGGCGACGACCTGATCAACGGCTATGCCGGCGCCGACGCCCTCGACGGCGGCGACGGCACCGACACGGTCTACTACGACGGCTCGGCCGCCGCCGTGACGGTCGACCTGCGGACCGGCACCGGCACGGGCGGCGACGCCCAGGGCGACACGCTGACCGCGATCGAGAACATCGTCGGCTCGGCCCTCGCCGACATCCTGCGCGGCAATGCCGGGCTCAATGCCATCTCCGGCGGCGCCGGCAACGACCTGATCAACGGCTATGGCGGCGCCGATATCCTCAATGGCGGCGACGGCGTCGACACGGTGTTTTACCTGGACTCGATCGCCGGCGTGCAGGTCAGCCTGGCGGCCGGCACCGGCACGAGCGGCGACGCCCAGGGCGATACGCTGACCGCGATCGAGAACATCGTCGGCTCGACCCTCGCCGACCGGCTGACCGGCGACGGCGGCGCCAATGCGCTGAGCGGCGGGGGCGGGGATGACACGCTCCGCGGCGGGGCCGGCGCCGACGCCCTCGATGGCGGCGCCGGCTCGGACTTCGCCAACTACCAGGGCTCGGCGGCGGTGATCATCAACCTGCTGACCGGCGCCACCTCCGGCGGCGACGCCGCCGGCGACACGCTGACCGGCATCGAGAACCTGTACGGGTCGAGCAACGCCGACCAGCTGACCGGCAACGATGCGCGCAACATCATCGGCGGCGAGCTCGGCGACGACACCCTCGTCGGCAATGGCGGCGACGATGCGCTCTCCGGCGAGGCCGGCAATGACGCTCTCAGCGGCGGCGACGGCGCCGACCGGCTGGTCGGTGGCGCCGGGATCGACACCATCCATGGCGGCATCGGCAACGACTCCGTCGACGCCGGCAGCGAGGCCGACCAGGTGTTCGGCGAGGCCGGGGACGACAACATCCTGGGCGGTGGCGGCAACGACCGGCTCGACGGCGGCGACGGCAACGACACGCTCGAAGGCGCGGCGGGGTCCGACACGCTGATCGGCGGGGCCGGCATCGACACGGCGAGCTATGCCGGCTCCGGCAGCGGGGTGTCGGTCAACCTGGCGACGGGAGCCGTGTCCGGCGACGCCGTGGGCGACAGCTTCAGCAGCATCGAGCAGGTGCTGGGCTCGGGCTTCGCCGACACGCTGACCGGCAATGCCGGCGCCAACATGCTGTGGGGCATGGGCGGCGGCGACGTGCTCACGGGCGGCGGCGGCGCCGATGTGCTGAAGGGCGGGGCCGGCGCCGACCGCTTCGTCTATGCAGCGATCGGCGACAGCACCGTGGCGGCCGCCGGCAAGGACACGATCCGGGACTTCGCCACCGGCGACAGGATCGACCTGTCGGCGATCGACGCCAACGGCGCCGGCCCCGGCGACACCGCCTTCGCCTTCGGCACCGGCGCCTTCACCGCCGCCGGCCAGGTCCGGGTGCTGGCCTTCGGCGACGGCCGCTACGGCGTCTATCTCGAGACCAGCGGCAACCGGGTGGAGGACTCGATCATCACCGTGTTTTCCGACCATGCGCTGACCGTGGCGGATTTCGTGCTGTAGCCGCCACCCTCGTCATCGCGAGGCGCGCCGACCCGACAGACAGGAGGCTTCCGTGACCAAGATCATCAACGGCACCCCCGGCGCCGACAGTCTCAGCGGCACCAATCCGGGCGATCCGGCCAACCCCGACGGCATCGACATCATCGATGGCCTCGCCGGCAACGACAGACTCTTCGGCCTTAACGGCAACGACACGCTCCGCGGCGGGGCCGGCGCCGACATCATGGAGGGCGGCGACGGCGTCGACACGGCCGACTACCAGGGCTCGGCATCGGTCTCGGTCAACCTGCAGAGCGGTGGCGGCTCGAACGGCGACGCCCAGGGTGACACGCTGATCGGGATCGAGAATCTCATCGGCTCATCCCTCAGCGACTTCCTGGTCGGCGACGGCGGGGCGAACACCCTGGACGGTGGTGGCGGCGGCTTCGACACGCTCCTCGGCGGGGGCGGCAACGACCAGATTACCGGCTATGGCGGTGCCGACATCCTCGAGGGCCAGGACGGAAACGACCTGCTCGATGGCGGGACCAGCGCCGATACCCTGCGGGGCGGCGCCGGCACCGACACGGCGACCTATGTCCGGTCCACCGCCGGCGTGCAGGTCGACCTGACGACCGGCACCGGCACGGGCGGCGACGCCGCGGGCGACACGCTGACCGACATCGAGAACCTCATCGGCTCGGCCTTCGCCGACACCCTGACCGGCAACACGGCCAACAACAACCTCACCGGCGGCGCCGGCGCCGACGTCCTCGACGGCGGCACCGGCATCGACACGGCCTCGTACGACGGCTCGGCCGCGGCGGTCACCGCCGATCTGCGGACCGGCGCCGGCACGGGCGGCGACGCCCTGGGCGACACGCTGCAGAGCATCGAGAACCTGACCGGCTCGGCCTTCGGCGACACCCTGCGCGGCAATGCCGGGGCCAATGCCATCGACGGCGGCGGCGGCAACGACCAGATCGCCAGCTATGGCGGTGCCGACGCCATCAATGGCGGCGA
>NZ_JBQJIK010000110.1:0-21297 GCF_052078665.1 Inquilinus sp. CA228
AGGGTTGGTTCAGCAACCTCAACCTCTCACAGGCGCGGTCGCTATCCACTCCCCATAGGGTCTTGACCCGGGCATCCAGAGGGTCTCGACATTCTCTGGATTGCCGGGTCAAGCCCGGCAATGACAGGGAGAGGGGAGGCCGCAGGAGCCTCTCCTCACTTTCCTGCAGTCGGCTCCAGCCCGGTGGCGGCGATGGCCGGGGCGGCGGCGGGGGAGGCCAGGAAGTCCAGCAGCCTCTTAGCCGCCGCCGGGTCGTGCGAGCCGGCGACGATGCCGGCGGAATACAGCGTCACCTGCTGCAGCTCCGGCGGCAGCGGCCCGACCAGGTCGATACCCTCGACCGCCTTCAGCTCGGCGATCTGCTGGAAGCCCAGCTCCGCCTCGCCCTTGGCCACGATCTCGCCGACCGGCGTGGCCGGGATCTTGCGGGCCTTGCCGGCCATCTGCTCGGCGATGCCCAGGCGCTGGAACATCTGGGTCGAGATGTAGACGCCGCTGGCGCTGTCGGAATAGGCGATCGACTTGGCGGCCAGCAGCGCCTGCTTCACGGCCTCGGCCGAGCTGATGTCCGGCTTCGGCGCGCCGGCCCGCACCGCGACGCCGATGCTGGAGCGGGCCAGGACGACCTTGCTGTCGGCGATCACCTTGCCCTGCTTGATCAGGTCGTCGAGGGCATAGCCGACCATGATCACGACATCCAGCTTTTCGCCGCGGGCCAGCCGGGCCGGCACCGCGTTCGGCGTGTCGCCCATCGACGGGCCCCAGTTGATCTTCAGCGTGTCGCCGCTGGCGCGCTCGTAGTCCGGCGCCAGGGCGCGGTAGGCGGCGGCGAAACCGCCGGAGCTGACGACCTGCAGCTCGGCTGCGGCGACGGGTTGCACGAGCAGCAACAGGCTGGCGGTGACCAGGGCGGCGGCGCGGGAGAGGATCGGCGGCAGCGTCATGGGGAGAATCCTCGGCTGAATCGGGATCAGGGTCCTATCGTCGCCGAAAACAGCGCGCCCCGTGGCCCGCGGGTCCGGCAGCCCAGCCATGCCGGATGGTCGGACACCGTGCCGCAGCTCCGCGGGCTTGCCCGGCACAGCCTTATGTCCGACGTACCGCCCATGCGCGCCGCCGTCGCGGCGTGCTCGGAGTTCCCGCATGAGCCTGGCCCTCGACCCCGATTTCCTCCGCCTCCTGGCCGGCAGCCACGCCCAGCTGGTCGGCGCGCCGCTGCTGCCGGAGGAAGGCGACGCCGCCGAGCAGGCGCGCTGGCTGTACGAGGGGGCGCCGTTCTGCGTGCTGGCGCACAACATCGACGCCGATCCCCGCTTCGTCTACGCCAACAAGGCGGCCCAGGCCCGCTTCGAATACGGCTGGGACGAGTTCGTAACGCTGCCCTCCCGCCTCTCCGCCGAGGCGCCGGACCGTGCGGAACGGCAGCGCCTGCTGGACGCCGTCGCCCGCGACGGCTTCATCGGCGACTATCGCGGCCTGCGCATCGCCAAATCCGGCCGCCGCTTCTGGATCGAGAACGCCACGGTCTGGCAGCTGATCGACGAGGCCGGCGCGCTGCGCGGCCAGGCGGCGACCTTCCGCGACTGGCGGGACGAGTAGGGGCTCGGCCCTCGACCCTCAGCCGCCCTGCCGGGTCCCCAGCTGCTGCCAGTGGCCGGGGTTGAGCAGCAGCCGGCCGGAGTCCTCGAAGCGCAGGGTCAGGGGGTAGCGCCCCGGCACCATGAAATCGGTGGCCGAGACCGGCTTCAGCTCGGTCTTCTCCTCCTTGCCGATGGCGAAGGCGTCGCGCGCGCCGGTCGCCTGGGCGAACAGCGCGTCGCCCTCGGCCGTGACCTTGACCGTCACGAAGGGGCTGAAGACGTAGTCGCCGGCCAGCGCCGCCAGCTTGTCCGCCGGCAGCACCGGCTTGCCGGCCGGCGTCGCCGGCTTCGGCTGGTCCGGCACCGAGGCCAGGATCGCGTCCCACATCACCTCGCCGCCGATCACGCCGAGATCGACCGTCGGCAGCATCGCCGCCTCGTCCTCCAGCTCGCCGGTCGAGACGGCGTACAGCACGTCGCCGTCGAACTCGGTGGCGAAGGGCTGCAGCGCCCGGCCCATCGAGCTGTGCACCTGGATCGCCAGGCGCTGCAGTTCCGCCGGCTTCAGCTTCTGGTTGGTGACGACCAGGCTGACCGTGGTGTTGCGGGCCGGGGCGTCGGCGTTCGGCGCGCCGGTCCAGCCTGGCTTGCGGCTGGCCGGATAGCCCGCCAGCAGCGCCGCGGTGGTCAGGTCCTTCGGCCAGCCCTCATCGCCGTAGCAGGCCGCCACCTTGCCGTCGCGGGTCGTCACCACGCCCAGCGCGTTGACCACGACGAAGGCGGCGACCTTGACCGGACCGATCTGGCGGAAGGCGCCGCCCTGGCCGGAGAAGGCGTTGCAGCCGAACAGCGACCCGGTGACCGCCAGCCGACCGGCGCCCTGGGCGCCCAGCGGGAAGATACCGGGCCGCGTGGCGCGGAAGGCGGCCTGGGCCAGCCGCTTGTCCGGCACCAGCTCGTTCAGCCGGCGGCCGCCGAGATCATAGATGATGGCGCCGACCGACAGCGCGATGTTGTCCCAATGGCCGCCGCGGACGCCGTCCTCCTTCAGCGCCGAGGCGACGGCGGTGGTGGCCTCCAGCCCGTACCAGGAGCCGCCGGCGAACACCACGGTGTCCAGCTCCGGCGCGTCGTAGCCCAGGCGCAGATAGTCGGTGTTGACCGTGCCGGGCCCGCCGCCGCGGACATCGACCGCGGCCAGGGATCGCCGGTCGAAATGGAACACGGTGACGCCGGTCGGTCCCTCCTCGTACTCGCCGGTGCCGACCTGGATCGCCGGCCAGTCGAACCGCAGCAGCTTGTCGCCGGCGTTCAGCACCGGTGCCGGCGCATCCTGTGCCGCAGCCGGCAGCGCTGCCAGCAGGGCGGCGAGCAGGCCGGCTGCCATCGTTCCGCCGATCGATCCCGGGCTTTTCCGTCGATTCCGCATCCCGTCCCCCTGTCCTGTGATCCGCCGGCCGCCGGCGGCGCGAACGGGAATGCTGTCCCAACCGCGCTGCATCCGGAAGGGGATAGTGGCGCCGCCGCCCTGCGATCCCATCTTCATGGGGGCGACAGCGCAGACGGAGGCAGGCGATGCCGCGTTCCCCGATCCTCTCCCGCCGCGCCCTGCTGGGCGCCCTGGCAGCGTCCGGCGCCGCGCCGCTGCTGCCGGTTCCGGCCGCGACGGCGCAGGCGGCCCCGGTCACCCGGCCGATCCCCTCGACCGGCGAGGCGCTGCCCGTGGTCGGGCTCGGCAGCTGGATCACCTTCAATGTCGGCGACGACCCGCAGGCGCGCGACGACTGCGCCGAGGTCATGCGCGCCTTCTTCGCCGAGGGCGGCGGGCTGATCGATTCCTCGCCGATGTACGGCTCGGCCCAGGCGGTGATCGGCCATGGCCTGGCCCGGCTCGGCCGGCCCGCCGGCCTGTTCGCGGCCGACAAGGTCTGGACCTCCGGCGACGGGCCGGGGCAGATCGAGCAGTCGCGCCGGCTCTGGGGCGTGCCCCGGTTCGACCTGCTGCAGGTCCACAACCTGCTGGCCTGGGAGGCGCATCTCGACACGCTCTTCGCCATGAAGGCGGAGGGCCGGCTGCGTTACGTCGGCATCACCACCTCGGAGGGGCGGCGGCATGGCGAGATCGAGCAGGTGATGCGCGGCCGGCCGATCGACTTCGTCCAGATCACCTACAACATTCTTGACCGCGAGGTGGAGGATCGCATCCTGCCGCTGGCCCAGGACCGCGGCATCGCCGTCATCGTCAACCGGCCGTTCCGCCAGGGCGACCTGATCCATGACCTGGAGGGCGAGCCGCTGCCCGGCTGGGCCGGTGAGATCGGCTGCGCCAGCTGGGCCCAGATCCTGCTGAAATTCGTGGTCTCGCACCCGGCCGTCACCTGCGCCATCCCGGCCACCACCCGCGTCGACCATGTGCGGGAGAATCTCGGCGTCGCCCGCGGCCCGATGCCGGATGCGGCGATGCGCCGGCGGATGGCCGCGGATGTCGAGGCGCTGTGATGGCGGAGTGGTGGAGCTACCGCCTCTCCGACTTCCTGCTGTTCTCGCCCCGCACCTATCACCGGCTGTTCGAGCTGTACAACGCGGCGATCTGGCCGGCGCAGGCGGCGGCCGTCCTGCTCGGGCTGCTGATGCTGGGGCTGCTGCGGCGCGGCGGTCCGGTGGCGGGGCCGGCCGTCGCCGCCATCCTGGCCGCCTGCTGGGCCTGGGTGGCGATCGCCTTCCATCTCGACCGCTACGCCACCATCAACTGGGCTGCGTCTTGGGCCGCGGCGGCCTTCCTGGCCCAGGCGGCGCTGCTGGTCTGGGCCGGGGTGATCGGCGGCCGGCTCTCGGCCCCGCCGCGGCTCGACGCCGCCGGCCGGGCCGGGGTCGGGATGGTCCTGTTCGCGCTGCTGCTGCAGCCGGCGATCGGCCTGCTGCTCGGCCGACCCTGGCGCCAGGCCGAGATCTTCGGCGTCGCGCCCGACCCGACCGCGATCGGCACGCTCGGCCTGCTGCTGGCCCTGGCCGGGCCTTCGCGCTGGGTGCTGATGGTCCTGCCGGCGCTGTGGTGCGCGGCCACCGGGGCGACGCTCCGGGCGATGTCGGCGCCGGACGCCTGGGTGGCGCCGGCCGCGGCGCTGCTGGCGCTCGTGCTGACGGGCTGGCAGGGGCTGCAGCGCCGGCGCCCGTCCTGATCGGCGCCGCTACGCCTTCTTGTTCCGCAGGGCCTCGGCCTGGGCGTAGAACTTCTTCTCCCACTCCTTGTGCGCGTCCTGCCCCTCGCGGATGAAGGGCGTGAAGACGGCCATGTTCAGGAGCAGCCAGTTCACCAGCCGGGCCGGGAAGCGCAGCGGCTTGATGAAGTCGATGAACAGCACCACCCGGGTCTTGTCGGTGTGGTTCCAGGCCTCGTGCTCATAGGCGTCGTCGAACACCAGGGCCTTGCCCTCGTCCCAATGGCAGATCTGGTTGTCGACGCGGATCGCCAGCTGCTCGCGCGGCTCCGGCACCAAGAGCGGCAGATGCAGCCGCAGCACGCCGTTGTAGGGGCCGCGATGCGCCGCCAGATGCTTGCCCGGCTCGAAGATCGAGAACATCGCCGTCTTCAGCCCCGGGATCTTCTGGACGATGCGCCAGGTCTCCGGGCACTGGGCGATGTTCTTCTCCGAGCTGACGCCGTAGCCGGCCAGGAAGAACGTCTTCCAGTGGTTGTCCTTGCTGATGGTCTTCACGTCGGACGAGATGTCCTGGAAGCTCGGCAGCTCGTGCTGGCGCAGCAGCACGCGGTCCAGCTCCGTCCGGATCAGCGGCCATTCCCGCTCGATCTCGGCGACCCAGGGGAAGATGGCGGTGTCGTAGACCGGCGGGTTGCCGACCTTGGTGTATCTCAGGTTGAGCCGCTCGGCCCAGGAGACGAGCCGCATGAAGAAGCGCGTCACCGCGCTCGGCCGCTCCAGGGTCGGGTCGATGCCTTCGGTGACCAGCACCTGCTTCGGGTTGATTGGGCCCGGATGCGTCGCGGTGCCTTGGTTTCCGACGCTTGCGTTCACGGTCTCACACTCCGACTGTGCTCTCGCTTCCGACCAGAGGCAGCGACTTGGCTCGTCGCTGCGACGAGGGGATTATATCGCAGAAAACGGCGGTTGGGATCTTGATCCGCCAGGGATTCCTTCCCCTACACCAATGGCAGGGCGGTTGCTATCGCTCCATCTGCGAATCATTCCTAGCCGGATTTGTGACAACGTCAAGACACTGCAGGGGTGGCGCGGTGCCGCGGATCGCGGCAGGACCAGCCGCAGCGTCACGTCGCCTCACCCGAGAAGAGCGCCGCGATCCGTTCGCTTTCGGCGTCGAACGCCTCCAGCGTCAGCGTGGGATACTGCCCGGCCAGCAGCCCGAGGCGACGGCCTGCATCGGGAGCAGCGGCTACTGGGACGAGGCGAGCCACAGGGCGGCCGCCGCGGGCAATGACGACTTCCGTCTCGCGGCCCGTCTCAATCGCGGCAATCAAGCGAGAGAGGTTGGATTTTGCCTCGGATATGCTGACGGCGCTCATGGCAACTGGGCCTCGCTAAACTCGACCTGCATAGGACGGTGGCGATCGCTTTCAAATCGGCACTTCCGCCCTCTGCGCGCCTGACGTAGGCATCCGGTCGCGCTATGGTGACCGGCAACCCGCCGGAGGCCCGCCCATGCCGTCGCTCGCGCATCTGCTGCCCTTCTTCATCGCCACGGTGCTGATCGCGATCATCCCGGGGCCGGCGATCCTCTACACCGTGGCCCAGACGCTGGCGCGCGGCCGGGCGGCGGGGTTCCGCGCCGCCACCGGCATCGCGGTCGGCGACCTGGTCCATGTCGTGGCCGCCGCGGCCGGGCTGTCGGCGGTGTTCCGCTGGTCGCCGACCCTGTTCCTGGTGGTGAAGATCTACGGCGCCGCCTATCTGGTCTGGCTCGGCATCCGCATGGTGCGCAGCCGCGGGGCCGGCGACGCCCTGCCGCTTCTGGCGCAGAAGACGGCGCGCCGGGCCTTCGCCGAAAGCGTGACGGTTGAGCTCCTGAACCCGAAGACGGCGCTGTTCTTCATCGCCTTTCTGCCGCAATTCGTCGACCCCTCGGCCGGCCTGCCGGTCTGGGCTCAGTTCCTGGTACTGGGGATGATCGTCAACGCCGTGTTCTTCGCGGCGGACGTCGCCACCCTCTTGTGCATCGACCGGGCGATGGCCCGGCTGCGCCGCAGCGAGCGGGTGGCGCGCTGGCTCCGCCTGGCCAGCGGCTCGGCCCTGGTCGGCCTCGGCGCGCATATGGCGCTCAGCCGGAACTGAACGGCCCGCCCGGCTTACGGTTTATTCATCCGGCTTAATGTGCCGCGGTCGCGGTGCCGGCGTAGCATCACGCCGCGACTCATTACGCGTTTCAGTCGCAACGCCCCACCCCTTCGAAGGTGAATCGCATGCGGCTGTGGATCCTCCCCCTCTGTGTCGCCGCGGGGCTGTCCCTGTCCTCCGCCCGGGCCGAGGAGTTCTATGTCGGCGAGCCGGTGGTCAAGGAGGGCATGCAGATCGTGCCGAATTACCTCCTGGGCATCGAGATGGACCGGATGCCCAAGGGCATGGCCATGGGGCCCGACACCGTCCATCTGGAGGTCGACGTGCATGCGACCAAGGACGAGACCCACGGCTTCGCCGAGGATAGCTGGATCCCCTACCTGACCGTCCACTATCAGCTGGAGAAGATCGGCAGCCATTTCCATGAGCGTGGCGAGCTGTATCCGATGACGGCGGGGGACGGCCCGCACTATGCCAACAACATCAGGATGGACGGGCCGGGCAAGTATCACCTGACCTACGTCATCGATCCGCCCTCGTCGAACGGTTTCATCCGCCACATCGACAAGGCGACCGGGGTGCCCGCCTGGTGGTCGCCGGTGACCGCCGACTGGACCTTCGACTACCCCAGCAAGGCTAAGGCCGAATGACGATCCTGAGCCGGTTGGCCTGGGCGGGCCTCGCGCTCACCCTCGCCGCAACCCCCGCCCTGGGCGAGGGGCCGGCGCGGATCGAGGTCGAGCTGAAGGACCATGTCTTCACCCCCTCGACCATCGAGGTGCCGGCCGGGCAGCGGGTCGAGATCCTGGTGCGGAACCGGGACGACACGGCGGAGGAATTCGACTCGACCGCGCTCAAGGTCGAGAAGGTGATCGCCGGCGGCGACGAGGGCGTGGTCCGGCTCCATCCGCTCGAGCCCGGCGAGTACCCGTTCATCGGCGAGTACCACAGCGACACCGCCAAGGGCGTCGTCGTCGCGAAATAGGGGCCGCCATGCTCGCATCGCTGATCATCGTCTTCCGCGAGATGCTGGAAGCCGGGCTGAGCGTCGGCATCGTGCTGGCGGCGACCCGCGCCGTGCCGCGGCGAGGCCTGTGGGTCGGGCTCGGCATTGCCGGCGGTGTGATCGGCGCCTGTCTGGTCGCGGCCTTCGCCGGAGCGCTCGCCGACCTGTTCGACGGGTCCGGGCAGGAACTGTTCAACGCCGCGGTGCTCGGCGTCGCGGTCCTGATGCTGACCTGGCACAATGTCTGGATGGCCAGCCACGGCCGCGAGATCGCGGCCGAGATGCGGGCGGTGGGGCAGGAGGTACAGGCCGGCCGCCGCACCCTCGCGGCGCTCGCCGTGGTGGTCGGCGTCGCCGTGCTGCGCGAGGGGGCGGAGGTGGTGCTGTTCCTCTACGGCGTGATCGCGGCCGGGGGCACCACCGCGGCCGGGGTGGCGGCCGGCGTGGTGCTCGGCATCGTCGCCGGCGGCCTGGTCAGCGCGCTGCTCTATTTCGGCCTGCTCGCCATCCCGGTCCGGCACTTCTTCCGGGCGACGACCGGGCTGATCACGTTGCTCGCTGCCGGCCTCGCCGCCCAGGCCGTCGCCTTCCTGCAACAGGGCGGCTATGCCGATGCCTGGTCGACCCCGCTGTGGAACAGCAGCGCGGCGCTGCCCGAGGACGGCATCCCCGGCCGGGTGCTGCACACGCTGGTCGGCTACACCGACCAGCCGACGGGGATGCAGCTCGTCGCCTATCTCGCGGTGGTGACGGTGATCCTGGGGCTGATGCGGGTGGTGTCCGGGGCGTCGCCAGGGCGGGTGGCCGCGGGCTAGGCGCAGGCCGGGAAACAATCATGCGCACCGCGTGACCGCGGCGGGGACCGCTCCTATACTCGCCTCCGTGACAGGAGGAATGCCGCCATGACCGCCTTCGACAAGCGCAGCCCCGCCGATTGGGAGGCGCTGGCCCGGAAGGAGCTGCGCGACCGCCCGCTCGAGACGCTGTCCTTCGAGACGGCCGAGGGCGTCGCGGTCAAGCCGCTCTACACCGCGGCGGACGTGCCGGCGGACACGGCGGCGGAGCTGCCGGGCTTCGCCCCGTTCACCCGCGGCGTGCGCGGCACGATGTATGCCGGCCGGCCCTGGACCGTGCGGCAGTACGCCGGCTTCTCCACGGCGGAGGCGTCGAACGCCTTCTACCGCGCCAACCTGGCGGCCGGGCAGCAGGGCGTCTCGGTCGCCTTCGACCTGGCCACCCATCGCGGCTACGACAGCGACCATCCGCGCGTGGTCGGCGATGTCGGCAAGGCCGGGGTCGCGATCGATTCCGTCGAGGACATGAAGATCCTGTTCGACGGCATCCCGCTCGACCGCATGTCGGTGTCGATGACCATGAACGGCGCCGTGCTGCCGGTGCTGGCCGGCTACATCGTGGCGGCGGAGGAGCAGGGGGTGGCGGAGGCCAAGCTGTCCGGCACCATCCAGAACGACATCCTCAAGGAGTTCATGGTCCGGAACACCTACATCTACCCGCCCGGGCCCTCGATGCGGATCGTCGCCGACATCATCGCCTATACCGCCGAGCGGATGCCGAAGTTCAACTCGATCTCGATCTCCGGCTACCACATGCAGGAGGCCGGGGCGACGGCGGTGCAGGAGCTGGCCTACACCCTGGCCGACGGCCTCGAATATGTCCGCGCCGCGATCTCCGGTGGGCTCGACGTCGACGCCTTCGCCGGCCGCCTGTCCTTCTTCTTCGCCATCGGCATGGACTTCTTCACCGAGGTGGCGAAGCTGCGCGCCGCCCGCCTGCTCTGGGCCGAGCTGATCCAGGCCGAGTTCGCGCCGAAGAAGGCCGAGAGCCTGATGCTGCGCACCCATTGCCAGACCTCCGGCGTGTCGCTGACCGAGCAGGATCCCTACAACAACGTGGTCCGCACCACGGTCGAGGCGCTGGCCGCGGTGCTGGGCGGGACCCAGAGCCTGCACACCAACAGCTTCGACGAGGCGCTGGGCCTGCCCACGCCGTTCTCCGCCCGCATCGCCCGCAACACCCAGCTGATCATCGCCGAGGAGACCGGGGTGACCCGCACCGTCGACCCGCTCGGCGGCAGCTACTATGTCGAGGCGCTGACGGCCGAGCTGGCGGCCAAGGCCCGGGTGCTGATCGACGAGGTCGAGGCCATGGGCGGCATGACCAAGGCGGTCGAGGCCGGCCTGCCGAAGCTGCGGATCGAGGAGAGCGCGACCCGCCGCCAGGCCCGGATCGACCGCGGCGAGCAGGTGATCGTCGGCGTCAACAAATACGCGCCGGACAAGCCGGACCATGTCGAGGTGCTGGCGATCGACAATTCGGCGGTGCGCGAATCCCAGGTGGCGCGGCTGAAGCAGATCCGCGCCAGCCGGGACGAGGCCGTGTGCCGGGCGGCGCTTTCGGCGCTGACAGAGGCGGCGAAATCCGGCGAGGGCAATCTCCTGGACCTGGCGGTCAGGGCGACCCGGGCCCGGGCCACGGTCGGCGAGATCTCCGACGCGCTGGAGCAGGTGTTCACCCGCCACCGCGCCGTGATCCGCTCCGTCTCCGGCGTCTATGGCGGCGCCTTCGCCGGCGACGAGGGCTATGCCCGGATCCAGCAGGAGGTGGCGCGCTTCGCCGAGGCCGAGGGCCGGCGGCCGCGCATGCTGGTGGTAAAGATGGGCCAGGACGGCCACGACCGCGGCGCCAAGGTGATCGCCACCGCCTTCGCCGATATCGGCTTCGACGTCGACATCGGCCCCCTGTTCCAGACGCCGGAGGAGGCGGCGCGCCAGGCGATCGAGAACGACGTCCATGTCGTCGGCGTCTCGTCCCAGGCGGCCGGGCACCTGACCCTGGTGCCGCAACTGATGGCGGCGCTGAAGGCCGAGGGCGCCGGCGACATCCTGGTGGTGTGCGGCGGCGTGATCCCGCCGCAGGATTACGAGCCGCTGCTGGCCGCCGGCGTCAGCGCCGTCTACGGCCCCGGCACCAACATCCCGCAGGCGGCGGCCGAGATCCTGGTTCTGATCAGCAAGGCCCGGGCCGCGGCGGCGTAGGGTCTCCGGCGGAGGCCGTCGTGCGGCTGTTCCATTTCAGCGACGACCCGGCGATCGCCCGGTTCGAGCCGCGGCCGGTGCGCGTGCCGTCGGCCCGCCCCGCCGGGCGGGAGTGGCTGAACGGTCCGCTGGTCTGGGCGGTCGATGACGCCCACGAGATGCTCTACCTGTTCCCGCGGGACTGCCCCCGGATCCTGGCCTGGACGACGCCGCAAAGCTCGGCGGCGGACCGGGCGCACTGGCTGGGGCCGGGCGATCCCCGCGCCATCGCCTTCGTCGAGACCGCCTGGATCGACCGGCTGCGGGCCGCCGCAATCCACCGCTACGAGTTGCCGCCCGAGACCTTCCGCAGCCTCGAGGATGCCGGGATGTGGGTGTCCGAAGCGCCTGTCGTGCCGCTCGGCCGCGTCGCCCTCGCCGGGCTCGACGGCGAGCTGGCCCGCCGCGGCGTCGACCTCCGCGTCGTCGGCTCCCTCGCGCCGCTCGCCGCGCTCTGGGACAGCAGCCTGCATGTCAGCGGCATCCGGCTGCGCAGTTCGGCCACCTGGGCGCTGGCGCCGTCGTCGGGTCCGCGCTAGGATCGTTCCGTCTTTGTTCCGGAGGATCCGTGGCGAAACGGGCCGGCAGCGCCGATCTGCCCCTGCATCACGGCCGGGTGCCCGCCTGGCTCGGCCGGCGCATGTCCCGGCTGGGCGCGGTGATCGCCGAGGCGATCATCCACCATTACGGCCGCGACGAGTTCCTGCGCCGGCTGGCGCACCCCTTCTGGTTCCAGTCCTTCGGCGCCGTGATGGGCATGGACTGGCATTCCTCCGGCATCACCACCAGCGTGATCGGCGCGCTGAAGCGCGGCCTGCAGCCGATGGCGGGCGAGCTCGGCCTGCATGTTTGCGGCGGCCGCGGCGCCCATTCGCGGCAGACCCCGGCGGAGCTGATGGACATCGGCCAGCGCGTCGGCTTCGACGGCGCGGCGCTGGCCAGGGCCAGCCGGCTGGTCGCCAAGGTCGACAGCGCCGCGGTGCAGGACGGCTTCGACCTGTACCTGCACGGCTTCATCGTCGCCGATGACGGGCGCTGGGTGGTGGTGCAGCAGGGCATGAACGGCGCCAGCCGCCTGGCCCGCCGCTATCACTGGTGCTCCGAGGATCTGAAGAGCTTCGTCGAGGCCCCGCACACGGCGATCGAGGGGCCCGGCCAGGGCGTCATCGTCAACCTGACCGACCGGAGGGCCGCGGCCTCGCGCCACCGCCAGCTCGACCTGCTGCGCGACCTCGGCCCCGACCGCATCACCGACGAGGTCGCGGCGCTGGCGGGCCGGGTCCCGCCGCCGCCGGACCAGCCGGCGCTGCCGGAGCAGCCGTCGCTGCCGCATCTGGTCATGCCGGCGCATCACGATGTCCGGCCCAAGGACGTGATTCTGCGCCGACTGCACGGGGCCCTGGCCGCGGCGGCGGACCGGGCGCCGGAGGATTTCTCCGAGCTGCTGCTGGTGCCGGGCGTCGGCGCCCGCACCGTGCACTCGCTGGCCATGGTGGCGGAGGTGGTGCATGGCGCGCCCTGCCGCTTCGCCGATCCGGGCCGCTTCTCGCTGGCCCATGGCGGCAAGGACCGCCACCCCTATCCGGTGCCGACCCTGGTCTACGACCAGACCATCGCGGTGCTGAAATCCGCCGTCGCCCAGGCCAGGCTGGGCAGTGACGAGCGGCTGGACGCGATCCGCCGCCTCGACGACCAGGCCCGGCGGGTCGAGCGCCACGCCACCGGCCCGACCCTGCCGGAGCACATCGCGGTCGAGCGCCGCCGCTCCCACGAATATGGCGGCCGCAGCGTCTTCGGCTGGGAGCCGCCGCCGGCCGAGGTCTCGGCCGATATTCCGGGCAATGCCACGAAAATGCCTTGATTGCGGCCGGATCGAAGCAACCGGGTCATGCGTTGAGAGGTCTGAGTTGGTGGGTCCGGCCCGGTGGGCCGCCCGGCAGCAGAAGGACAGGACCTGATGATCTCGACTCGCCGCATTCTGGCCGGTGCCCTGGCCGTCGTCGCGGTCACGCTGGCGGTGTCGACCCCGGCTCTCGCCGACAGCTGGAAGAAGCATCGCGGCTGGGGGCCGCCCTGGCGCCAGCACCACGGCTACTACGACCGCGGCTACTACGACCGCGGCTACTACGACCGCCGCCCGGACGTGGTGGTGGTGCAGCCGCGCCCGCGCTACTACTACGAGCGCCCTCGGGTCTACTATGAGCGGCCGCCGGTCTATTACGAGCGCCCGCCCGTCTATGTCGAGCGGCCGCCGGCCTACTACGAGCCGCCGCCCGCCTATTACGCGCCGGCCCCGGGCATCTCGGTCAACATCCCGCTGCGCTTCGACTGAGGCCCGGCATGCAACAGTCCCTGGTGCGCCTGTCGCTCCTGGCGCTGCTCGCCTTGACCGCCGCCGCCCCGACCCTGCTGCTGCACCCGGCGGCGGCGCTGGCGGATGATGACGACGACGATGATGACGATGGCGGCCACTGGCGCCAGGACCGCCACCGGCATTGGCGCGACGGGCCGCCAGCCTATTACTACTACCGGCCGCATCGCGACCGGGTGGTGATCTACGACGACCCGCCGGCCTACTACGTGCGGCGGCCGCGGCCGGTCTATGTCGAGCCGCCCTCCCCGGTCTATGTGGCGCCGACGCCGGGGATCACGATCAACATCCCGCTGCGCTTCGATTGAGCCCCAGCCGGCTGCGGCCCCGTGCCGCGGCCGGCTTTTGCCGTCCCTGCCAATTCCGCTTGCAATCGCGCCGCGAAGCCCTATCTTGAGATTGCGAATGATTTGCAGTCGCTGTTCGAGATTGCGGTCGTTCACGAGATCACGGATCGGGCGGGCTGGACGACCTAGCCGACGCCATCGTGAAAGCCGTCGATCCGTCGACGATCGGGCCGGTCCCTGGCTGGCGTTCCTCCGGCCCGATCCACACTTGAAGCCTCCGGAGCCTCGCTCCGGAGGCTTTTTTCATGGGGCGCGGCGGGCCAGGATGACGCCGGCCAGGGCCAGCGCGCCCAGCACCGCCATGGCGATGCCGGTCCATTGCATGCCGTCGGTGACGACGAACTGGTTGTACTGCCACCAGACCGGGCCGGCGCGGTTGCCCAGCACCGCGGCCACCTGCAGTGCGGTCCAGGCCACCCCGACCCGCAGCGGCCCGGCACCGCGCCCGAGGATGGCGGCGAATCCGGCCAGCACCGCCAGCGCATAGGCCGGGTTGCTGCTCACGCCCCAGGCCAGCGACACCGGCACCTGGATGTCGAGCCCATACAGCGCCCACAGGACGACAGCCGCGGCCAACGGGCCGGCGACCAGCAGGCCAAGCCCGGGATGCAGGGCGACCAGCATCAGGACCAGACCGATGGCCGCGAAGCCGATCAGAGCCGCCTGCCCCGCCAGATCCTGCCCTTCGCCGACAAGCGCCGCATGCTCCAGGAGCGGCTGCCGGATGGCGTTCAGCCAGACGATCGGCGCCAGCAGCAGCACCAGTCCGATGGCGGCCGCGGCTGCCGCGGCCGGCGCGGCACGGGTGGTGGCCGCCGGCGCTGCGGCGGCTGGGCTGCGCCAGGTCACGAAGGCCAGGGCCAGGGCCATCGCAGCCCAGAACAGGATCGGGCCGAGGGGTATGGCAAACGTGCCGGGGGACTGCAGCAACTGGGTGATGACGGCGACGAGGATCGGCCCGAACAGCGTCGCTGCCGCGGCCGCCATCACGGTGATGCGGCCGCCCGAACCGCCGCCCAGCCGTATCAGGTGCAGATGGTTTCCGACCACCAGCCCCGCTGCGCCTGCGATCACGGCGATCCACAGCACGCTGGGAAGGATCAGGCTGTCGTCAGGCCCCAGGGGCTGGCGCAGCAGAATCAGGAAACCGATCAGCGCCAGCGTCAGCAGCAGCCCGCCGCCGATGATCAGCGGGCGCTCGCCGTGGAGCCGTGCCAGGCCGGCCCAGGCGAGAAAGGGCAGCAGGGCGAGCAGTGTCTCTCCCGTCGCGATCCCATAGGGACCGGCCTGCGCCAGCAGCGCCGGCAGAAGGGCGGGGAACACTCCGTAATAGAACAGAGGCAGGGCGCCGGCGCCCAGCGCCAGGCCCAGCACCGGCCGCACGAATAGGGCGGAGGAAGGTCAGTCGCCGCGAACCGCCATGCCGGTTCAACTCCGAATCGTCAGCCGAGGGTCCCGCCCGGTCTACGGCAAAGGGGCCTTCGCCGGAAGGCCGCCGGGATCAGAGGTCGATGCGCCAGCGCAGCGATTCGGCACCGCCATAGGCCTCCGCCTTGCGGAAGCGTTCGACCAGCCGGCCGCCATTGGCCAGGATCACCCGCTGCGAGGCGAGGTTGTCGGGATCGGTGGTCAGGTCGACATGGGCCAGGCCCAGCGCCCGCACCTCCGGCAGCAGCAGCGCCAGGCCGCGCGTGGCATAACCGTGGCCCTGCTTCCAGGGCACCACGCTGTAGCCGATATGGCCCAGCACATGTGGCGGCAGGGCGGCGGTGCCGGGCTGCCAGCGGAAGCCGAAGCTGCCGCAGAAGTCGCCGTCCCACAGCCAGCGGTGGAAGCCGGGCAGCCGCGGCACGGTGCTGCCGTCCGGCATCGTGATCGGACCGCCGCGCGCCTCGGGATCGTCGAGGCCGGCAACGAAACCGGCCGGGTCCTGCGCAATCCGCTCCAATCTGCTCGCGCGCCGCCGCCTCCTTGCGGACAGTGTCCGGCGACCAGCCGCGGCGCAGCGCGTCGGCAAATCCGGGCAGGTGGTCCAGGGACGGGGCGATCAGGGCGACGGTCATCCACCCGTGGTAACGGAAAGCCCGCCCGCGGCGCAATGCCACGGGCGGGCTTCCGGTCGGGATGCGGTCAGAGACCCTTTGGAAATGCGCTGGCGTGAGTCGGCTGGTGGTGGTTTCGAGACCCGGCGCGCAGCGGACGTTCGAGTCCGTGAGCACCGGAAGCGGAGAAACCGCCGTCAGACGGCCGCGCCAGTAGCATTTCCAAACGGTCTCTCAGCGGTGCAGCGAGGCGGCCGCGTCCTCCAGCGCCTTGGCGACCACCGCGGGGTGGGCGACGAAGGCGGTGTGGCTGCCGGTCACCGACACCACATGGGCGCCGATGCGCTCGGCCTCCCAGCGCTGCAGGTCCGGGTTGATCACCCGGTCGGCGGTCGACACCAGGAACCAGGAGGGCAGCTTCTTCCAGGCCGCCGTGGTCACCTTCTCGCCGAAGGCAGCGGTCGCGATCGGGCCCTGGGTGGCGGCCATCACCGCCGCCTGCGCCGGGGAGGAATCGGCGGCGAAGGAGCTGTGGAAGCGGTCGGCCGGGATGGTGGCGAAGCCGTCCGGGCCGGGCTGGATCGCGTCGGCCTCGATCGCCGCCGGACCGTGCTTGAACACGTCGGCCGCGGATTCGCCGACATCCGGCGCCAGGGCGGCGACATAGGCCAGGCCGGCCACCTTCGGGTCCTCGACCTGGGTGATCACCACGCCGCCCCAGGAATGGCCGACCAGCAGCGTCGGGCCGTCCTGCTGCGCCAGCACCCGCCTGGTGGCGGCGACGTCGTCGGCCAGCGAGGTCAGC
The DNA here is from genome assembly GCF_052078665.1 of Inquilinus sp. CA228. Classification (NCBI taxonomy): domain Bacteria; kingdom Pseudomonadati; phylum Pseudomonadota; class Alphaproteobacteria; order Rhodospirillales; family Rhodospirillaceae; genus Inquilinus; species Inquilinus sp. CA228. The sequence continues at coordinate 16,556 of NZ_JBQJIK010000110.1, forward strand.
GGGTTCTGCACCGCGGTGACGTGGTAGCCCTTGGCCTGCAGGGCGGCGACCACCCCGGCCCAGCCGGAGCCGTCGGCGAAGGCGCCGTGCACCAGGACGATGTTCTTGACGCCGGCGGGCGCCGCCTCGGCCGCCTGGGCCATGCCGAGCGACAGGGCGGCGACGGCCGCCAAGGCCAGCGCTTTGACGGAAACGCTCATGGGGAACTCCGGACGCTGCGTGGGGACGGGGCCGGCCGGATCGCCAGCCCCGTCGTGAGATCAGGCGACGGTCAGGCGGACGTTCAGGCTGCCGCGGGTGGCGTGCGAGTAGGGGCAGACGACATGGGCGCGGGCGACCAGGTCCTCGGCGACGGCGCGCTCCAGGCCCGGCAGGGCGATGGTCAGGCCGACATCCAGGCCGAAGCCCTGGCCGTCGTCGCGCGGGCCGACGCCGACATCGGCGGTCACGGTGCTCTCCGGCGCGACCTTCACCTTGGCCTGGCCGGCGACGAATTTCAGCGCGCTCAGGAAGCAGGCGGAATAGCCGGCGGCGAACAGCTGCTCGGGGTTGGTGGCGTCGCCGCCCTGGCCGCCCAGCTCCTTCGGCGTGGTCAGGGCGACGGACAGCTTGCCGTCCTCGCTGGTGGCGCGGCCGTCGCGGCCGCCGGTCGCGGTGGCCTTGGTGCGGTAGAGGATAGCCATGATCGATCTCGCTTGATGAGGGGGCGGCGGGTTGCCGCTTGCGAGAAACTAGATAGCGAACAATTGAATTGCTCGCTATGCAATGCGCGAGAGGGCGGTCATGCAAAATTGAATGGTGTGCAATTCAATTGCCTCTGGTATCTGGTCGGATTGCCCAGTCACCGTCCCCAGCCGGGGAGATCCCGCGATGCCCGACACCCTGGAAGCCCCGTACCGCCTGTCCGACCAGCTGTGCTTCGCCGTCTATTCCACGGCGCACGCCTTCAACCGCGTGTACAAGCCGCTGCTGGATCGGATCGGCCTGACCTATCCGCAATACTTGGTGATGTTGGTGCTGTGGGAGCGGGACGGCCTCGCCGTGAAAGCGATCGGCGACCAGCTGTTCCTCGACTCCGGCACGCTGACTCCGCTCCTGAAGCGACTCGAATCCGCAGGGCTGGTCGAGCGCCGCCGAAGCCGCGACGACGAGCGGGTGGTGCACATCCACCTGACCCCGGCCGGCCGGGCGATGCAGGAAGAGGTGGCGACGGTGTTCGAAGGCATCGGCTGCGCCTCCGGCCTGACGGCGGAGACGGCGGGGGCGCTGCAACGGGCGCTGCAGGCGGTGCGCGACCAGCTGCAGGCCAGCGCCGCCTGACGGCGGCGCCGGCCCTCAGGCGTCAGCTCTTGCTGGCGTCGGTCGACGGGTCCAGCAGCCGGTGCAGATGCACCACGAAGTAGCGCTTCTGGGCGTCGTCCACCGTCGCCGCCGCCTTGGCCCGCCAAGCGGCATAGGCCTCGGCGTAGTTCGGGAACAGGCCGACGATGTCGACCTTCGACAGGTCGGCGAATTCGACGCTCTGCGTGTCCTTGAGGTCGCCGCCGAGGACGAGGTGCAGGAGCTGCTTGGGCTGGTCGGTCATGGGGGTCACTTCGTGCCGAACATGCGGTCCCCGGCATCGCCGAGGCCTGGGAGGATATAGGCGTTGTGGTCGAGTCCGCGGTCGAGCGCCGCGGTGTAGATGCGCACGTCGGGGTGCTTGGCGTGCAGCGTGCGCACGCCCTCCGGCACCGCCACCAGCGCCATGAAGCGGATCAGCTCGTCCGGCACGCCGTGGCGGTTCAGCACGTCGACGGCGTGGACCGCGGAGTTGCCGGTGGCCAGCATCGGGTCGACCGCGATGAAGATGCGGCCCTGCGCCTCCGGCAGCTTCACCAGGTACTCGACCGGCATCTTGGTGTCATGGTCGCGATACAGGCCGATATGGCCCTGGCGGGCGGAGGGGATCAGCTCGATCAGCCCCTCGGTCATGCCCAGCCCGGCGCGCAGGATCGACACCAGCGCCACCTTCTTGCCCAGCAGCACCGGGGCGTCCATCGGCTCCAGCGGCGTCTCGATCCGCTCGGTGGTCATCGGCAGGTCGCGGGTGATCTCGTAGCCCATCAGCAGCGAGATCTCGCGCAGCAGCCGGCGAAATCCGTTGGTCGACCGCCCCTTGTCCCGCATGTGCGACAGCTTGTGCTGGATCAGCGGGTGGTCGAGGATGAAGAGGTTGGGGAATTCGGGCAGCGTCTTCATCGGGCCTCGGCGCGGCGGTGTCGGCCCGACCATACAGGGTGGGGCCGGCGGTTCCAAGGGCCGGGCCTGCACCCCAGGCGGTCAGGCCCGTTCCAGCGTGAACCCCTCGTCCAGCCAGCCGGTCAGGCCGCCGATCATCACCTTCACCGGCCGGCCCAGCTCGGCCAGCCGGATCGCGGCCCGGTCGGCGCCGTTGCAGTGCGGCCCGGCGCAATAGACCACGAACAGCGTGTCCTGCGGCCATTCGGCCATGCGCTCGGCGGTGATCGTCCGGTGCGGCAGGTTGATCGCGCCGGGAACGTGGCCGGCAGCATAGGCCTTCGGCCCGCGCGCCTCGGCCAACACGAAGCCGGGTGTGCCGGAAGCCAGCGCCTCGTGCACGTCGGAGCAGTCGGTCTCGAAGGCCAGCCGGGCGCGGAAATGGGCCAGCGCCTCGGCGGCGGGGGCGGCGGGAACGGCGGTGACGGGGTTGCTCATGGTCGGTCTCCGTGGGATGCGGGCGCCACTCTGCCCCGGCCGGTCGGGCCGGGCCATTGGCGCGGATGACAGGGACCGGGCAGATCTTGCCAATTAGGGTTGGAAGAACCGATGGCCGCCGATGGTGACGAGATAGGCCTCGGGCGTGGCCCAGGCCGGGGCGCCGACGCGGGCCGGGGCGTAGAAATGGGTGGCGCCCTGGGTCGGGTCGGTGAAGATGCCGGCCATCATGTGCAGCGCCACCGACCAGGCGATGCGGAACCGGGCCGCGTCGCGGATGGTCAGGTCGCCGGTGGTCCAGGGGAACTGGCCGTTGTCGGTGATCACGCGGCAGATGGTCTTGGGATAGGCCGGGCTGCGCAGCCGGTTCAGCACCACCTGCGCCACCGCCAGCTGGCCCAGCCGGGTCTCGCCCTGGGCCTCGAAATACACCGCATAGGCCAGGCAACGGGCCTGGCGCAGCACCTGCGGCCGCTGCCGCGCATCGGCCAGCCGCAGCCGGCTGACGATCAGGCGGCGGATCTGCGCCGGGCCGGCACGGCTTCGCACGGAGGGCTGGACGGTGGGGGCCGGCTCGGCCGCCGCCGGCGCGTCCGGGCGGCTCGGGATCAGGCTGCCAGGGGTCTCGTCGGACGGCATGATCCAGCCCTCGCCCAGCTCCTGGGCGCGCAGCCCAGGCGCCAGGCACAGCGCCAGCAGCACCGCCAGCAGCGGCGTGAGACGGGCCGGCCGGCGCATCAGGGCGGCGGGGGCGGGAACAGCGGCAGCTCGACCGCGCCGTCCGGGCCGATCAGCGTCACCGATCCGGGCTCGATCCGGTCGACATGCCAGCCGGACAGGTCGTCACCCGGCCGGGCCGTCATGATCTCACCGGTGTCGTCGCGGCGCAGCAGTGCCACGCCCTGGTCGCCGGCCAGGATCACGCCCTGCACCGTCACCGCGGGCGGCGGCTCGGCCGTCGGCGGCGGGGGCGGCGGCGCCTCCGCTTCCGGCGGCGGGGGCTGCGGGCCGCGGCGGCTCGGGTTGAACAGCGGCCGCTCCACCGTCTCGGTCAGGGCCGACAGCTCCGGCGCCAGCAGTGCCGGGGGCGGCTCGGCGGCCGGCGTCTGCGGCGGCAGCGCCGCCTGGGCGTTGCCGGAGCGCACGACGGCCGGCACCGCGGCCGGGTCGTCCGGTTCCAGCAGGTAGGACACGCCGATCGCGAGCGGGCCCAGCAGGACCAGCAGGCGGGTCAGGGGATGCCACGCCATGTCAGCTGCCCTCCGGCCGGCGCATCACGCCATAGACATCGACCGAGACCGTCAGCTCCGGATCCTCCTCGCCTTCGGTCGATTCGGTGCGGATGGTGAAGGCGGGGACGAACAGCGGCGGCGCTCCGGCCTCGAAGGCCTGCAGGATGTTGCGCAGCGCCTCGATCCGGGCGCCGAAGCTGGCGCGCAGCCCGACCCGGCTGTAGCCGCCAGGATCCGCCACCGCCGGCAGCACGGTCATGCTGTCGACCCGGCCGCCCTGGGCCGCGACGACGCCGGAGACCAGTTGCTGCAGCGAGGCGCCGGCGATCGCCGGGCTGGCGCCCTGCAGCGCCGGGGTCTCGCCGCCCGCCGCCGCGACCAGGGCGGCCTTGCGCTCCTCCAGCCGGTCGCGGGTCAGCGACAGCCGGGCCAGCAGCGCCAACTCCTGCCGCAGCCCCGCGGCGGTGTCGTCGGCGTCGCGGATGGCGACCGCCCCGGCGGCGAAGCCGGCGCCGATGCCGACCAGCAGCAGCAGCAGCAGGCCGATGGCGATCAGGCGGCGGGCCGCAGGGCTGAGATCGATATTCATGGCTGCGAGCCTCCCGCCGGCCCCAGCGTGGCGCTGACGGCGAAACGGTCCTGGCCGCGCTGCGGGTCGCGCACGCTCGGCGCGGCGAAGGCGACGGATTGCAGCTGCGGCAGCGTCGACAGCACCGGGATCAGCCCGGCGGCATCATCGGCGAAGCCGCCCAGCCGCAGGGTGCCCTGGTCCAGCGACAGCTCGGTCAGCCA
>NZ_JBQJIK010000111.1:0-20264 GCF_052078665.1 Inquilinus sp. CA228
ATAGCGGCCGTCGTGCTCTGGCCTTCGGGACTCTGCATCATCGCCTCCAGGGTTGGTTCAGCAACCTCAACCTCTCACAGGCGCGGTCGCTATCCACTCCCCATAGGGTCTTGACCCGGGCATCCAGGGAATGTCGCTGCCGCTCTGGGTGGCCCCTGGATTGCCGGGTCAAGCCCGGCAATGACATGTGGAGGGGTGCACCTACGACAGTCGGCCTACCGCTTCTCGTCGATCAGCGCGCGCAGGCGTGCCATCGCCTCGTCATGGGGGACCGAGGGCTGCGTACTGGCCAGGGCCGCTTCCACCTTGGCGCGGAACCAGCGGTCATGGGCCGCGGCCTCTTCGACCGTGGTGAACTCGGACTCGATCGGGGACAGGGCGCGGCTCATGCCCTCAATATAAGAGCTTTCCGTACCGGTGACCACCGGCCGGCCTCACTCCACCCCGGCGTCCTTGCGCAGCAGGGCGCGCAGATCCTGAGGCAGCGAGGCCCAGTGCTGGTTGGTCAGGGCGCCGTGCAGGGCATAGAGCGCGTTGACCGTGATCAGCTCCGGCTGCGCCGCCTTCAGGCGCTGCCAGGCCTCGACCGGGCCGATGGCGCGCAGCTCCGTCTCGGTGGTGATGCCGACGGCGGCGAGCCACTCCGCGGTCTTCGGCCCGAGATTGGGCAGGGACGAGATCGGGCGCTCCCTCACGGCCGCAGCAGCCCCATGATGTCCTGCGTCTCGGCCAGCACCGGCGCCGCGATCGCCGCCGCCTTCTCGCCGCCGCGGCGCAGCACGGCGTCGACATGGCCGGGATCGGCCATCAGCCGGCGCATCTCGCCGCCGATCGGCGCCAGCACCGCGACCGCCACGTCGGTCAGGGCGCCCTTGAAGGCCGAGAACGGGGCGCCGCCGAACTCGGCCAGCACCGAATCGACATCCTTGCCGGCCAGGGCGCCGTAGATGTTGACCAGGTTCTCCGCCTCCGGCCGGCCCGCCAGCCCGGCCGCCTCGGTGGGCAGCGGCTCGGGGTCGGTCTTGGCCCGGCGGAACTTCAGCGCGATGGTGTCGGCGTCGTCGGTCATGTTGATGCGGCTGTAGTCGGACTCGTCCGACTTGCTCATCTTCTTCGACCCGTCGCGCAGGCTCATCACCCGGGTCGCCGACCCCAGGATCTGCGGCTCCGGCAGCGGGAAGAACTCGACGCCGTAGCGCTGGTTGAACGACTGGGCGATGTCGCGGGTCAGCTCCAGATGCTGCTTCTGGTCCTCGCCGACCGGCACATGCGTGCCCTTGTACAGCAGGATGTCCGCCGCCATCAGCACGGGATAGGCGAGCAGCCCGTGCATCGCCGCATCCTGCTGCTTGCCGGCCTTGTCCTTGAACTGGGTCATCCGCCGCAGCCAGCCCAGCGGGGTGACGCAGGAGAACAGCCAGGCCAGCTCGCTGTGGGCGGGCACCTGGCTCTGCGCGAACAGGATGCTGCGCTCCGGGTCGATGCCGACGGCCAGCAGGGTCGCGGTCAGCTCGCGGATATGGGCGCGCAGCTCGACCGGGTTCTGCGGCTGGGTCAGGGCATGCAGGTCGACGACGCAGTAGATGGTCTCGAACTCCGCCCCGTCCTGCAGCGCCACCCAGTTCCGCACCGCGCCGAGATAGTTGCCGAGGTGCATGTCGTGGGTGGGCTGGATGCCCGAGAAGATGCGCTTCATGTCCGCCGGTGCCGCAGAGGGATGGGGAGGCTCGGTTTATGGCCGGGGCGATACAGCCGGGTCAACCCGCCTGATGCCCGCGGCGCCGGAACCGGGCCAACTCGCCGCGGTCGACCGCGCCCAGCAGCAAGCATAGCACGGCGTAGAGGGCGACGCCGCCGGCGATCAGCGCCGCCAGGGCCGCGCCGCCGGTCGCCGTCATGCCCTGCCGGGCCAGCAGCAGCCCGGCCGCCATGCCCAGCGCCGCCAGCAGGATCCGGCCGCCGCGCCGGCGCAGCCCGGCATCGACCGGCAGGGCGCCGCGGCGGCGCAGCGACCAGGCCAGCAGGCCGGCATTCACCCAGGCCGAGACGCCGGTGGCCAGCGCGATGCCGACATGGCCCAGCGGGCGCATCAGCAGGATGGCGCCGGCCACCGCCAGGACCGTGGTCACCAGGGCGGTGCGCATCGGCGTCGCCGTGTCCTGCCGGGCGAAGCACAGGGTCGAGAACACCCGGATCAGGATATAGGCCGGGATGCCGGCGGCGTAGGCGGCCAGCGCCCCGGCCACCGCCACGGTCTGCTCCGGCCCGAAGGCGCCGCGCTCGAACAGCCCATGCACGATCGGCCCGGCCAGCAGGATCAGCCCGGCGGCGGCGGGCAGGCCCAGCAGCAGCCCGTATTCGATCGCCCGGCTCTGGGTCGCCGCGACGTCGTCGGCCCGGTCCTCGACCAGCAGACGGGTCAGGGTGGGCAGCAGGGCGGTGCCCAGCGCGATGCCGACGATGCCGAGCGGCAGCTGGGTCAGCCGGTCGGCGTAGTAGAGGGCGCTGACCGCGCCGGCCGGCAGGAAGCTGGCGATCAGGGTGTTCAGCACCATCTGGATCTGGGTGATGCCGGCGCCGATCGCACCCGGCCCCATCAGCACCACCAGCCGGCGCAGCCGCGGCCCGATTCGGGGCGGCATCAGCCGCACCGGCACGCCGTGGCGGCGGCAGGCCAGCGCCAGCCAGGCCAGCTGGACGATGCCGGACAGGGTGACGCCGATCGCCAGGGCCCGGCCGGGCGACCCGGCGAGATGGGTGCCGAACAGCAGCGCCGCGATCAGCACCAGGTTGAACAGGATCGGCGCCGCGGCGAAGGGGGCCAGCTTCTCCTGCGCGTTCAGCACGCCGCCGAGCAGGGCCGAGACCGACATCAGCAGCAGGTAGGGGAAGGCCAGCCGGGCATAATCCAGTGCCAGCGCCTCGCGCACCGGGTCGGCGACGAAGCCGGGGGCGATCACCGCCAGGATGGCGGGCATGGCCAGCAGCGCCAGCACGGTCAGCGGGATCAGCACCGCCAGCAGCGCCGCCAGCACCTCGCCGGCGAAGGCCAGCGCCGCGGCGCGGCCGTTCTCGCCCCGCTCGGCCGCGTATTGCGGCACGAAGGTGACCATGAAGGCGCCGTCGGCGAACAGGCGCCGGGCCAGGTTGGGCAGCTTGATCGCGATCACGAAGGCGTCGGCCATCGGCCCCGCGCCCAGCAGCGAGGCGGTCAGGATATCGCGGGCGAATCCGGCAATGCGGCTGACGGCCGTCAACCCCCCGACCGTCGCCATGCCGCGCAGCAGGGACATGGGGCGGAGCTTTAGCCGGGTTTTGCGGCCGCGGGAAGGCGCGGCTCTCTCACTTGAAGTCGCGGCTGCGCAGCGTCACCCGGTGGCCGCGGCTGGGGTCGGCGCGGGGGCGGGCCTGGTGGCCGGGGTCGAGCACCACCTGGTCGGTGCCGCGGGCCAGGACCGGCAGCTGGTCGGTCCAGTCGACGAAGCGCTCGGCCACGACATGGATCACCTGGTGCTCGCCCTCGCCGACCTTCTGCACCCGGCCCTCGCAGGCCAGCAGGCGGCCGGCATAGACGGCGCGGCGGTACTGCTCCGACACATGCGACCAGACCACGATGTTGGCGGCACCGCTTTCGTCCTCGACAGTGACGAAGATGGTGTCGTTGGCGGTCTGCGGCCGCTGCCGGAACAGCACGATGCCGGCGATCCGGATGCGGGCGCCGTCGCGGGTCTCGTCGTCGCGCAGGCTGCGCGCCGGGACGATGCCGAGCCTGGTGAGGGCCGGGCGCAGCAGCGCCAGCGGATGCCTGGTCAGCGACAGGCCGGTGGTGGCGTAGTCCTCCAGCACCTCCAGCCCCCTCGGCAAAGGCGGCAGCTCCGCCGCTTCCTCCTCGAACAGCGCCAGCTGGGCCGGGCGGGCGGCGAACAGCGGCAGGGCCTCGCCCGCCACCCCGGCCACGGCCCACAGCCCCTGCTGCCGGTCCAGCCCCACCGAGCCGAAGGCGGCAGCCTCGGCCAGCCGGTTCAGGGCGCGGGCGGAAACGCCGGCGCGGCGCACCAGCTCGGCCGGCGAGGCGTAGCCGGCGCGGCGCTGCTTCACGATCTCCTCGCCCTCATCCTGGCTCAGCCCCTTCACCAGCCGCAGGCCCAGGCGCACGGCATGGTCGCGGCCGCCGGTCGGCTCCAGGGTGCAGTCCCAGTCGCTGCGGTTGACGTCGACCGGGCGGATCTCGACGCCGTGCTCGCGCGCGTCGCGCACCAGCTGGGCCGGGGCGTAGAAACCCATGGGCTGGGAGTTGATCAGGGCACAGCAGAACACCTCGGGGTGGTGGTGCTTGACCCAGGCGCTCTCATAGACCAGCAGGGCGAAGGAGGCGGCATGCGCCTCGGGGAAGCCGTAGCTGCCGAAGCCCTTGATCTGGTTGAAGCAGCGCTCGGCGAAGTCGCGCTCATAGCCGTTGGCGATCATGCCGTCGATGAAGCGCCGCTCGTATTTGTGGATGGTGCCGACATTCTTGAACGTCGCCATCGCCCGCCGCAGGCTGTCGGCCTCGGCCGGGGTGAATTTGGCGGCGACGATGGCCAGCTTCATGCCCTGCTCCTGGAACAGCGGCACGCCCATGGTCTTCTCCAGCACCTCCTTGAGCTCGTCCTTCGGGTAGCTCACCGGCTCGATGCCGTCGCGGCGGCGCAGATACGGATGCACCATGTCGCCCTGGATCGGGCCGGGGCGGACGATCGCGACCTCGATCACCAGGTCGTAATAGGTCCGCGGCCTCAGCCGCGGCAGCATCGATTGCTGGGCCCGGGATTCGACCTGGAACACGCCGATCGAATCGGCCCGGCTCAGCATGTCGAAGACCGCCTTGTCGGTCGGCCGGCGGCCCAGCTTCGGCCGTTCGGGGAATGTCTCCGGATAATGCGCGTGCAGCAGGTCGAAGCAGCGGCGCAGGGCGGTCAGCATGCCCAGCGCCAGCACGTCGACCTTCAGCATGCCCAGCGCCTCGATGTCGTCCTTGTCCCAGCAGATGACGGTGCGGTCCGCCATCGCCGCGTTCTCGATCGGCACCAGCTCGTCCAGCCGCTTGCGGGCGAAGACGAAGCCGCCGGTGTGCTGGCTGAGATGGCGGGGAAAGCCCATCAGCTCGACCGCGAGCTCCAGCGCCAGGCGCAGCCGGGGATCGGCCGGGTCCAGCCCGGCCTCGCGCACCTGTTTCTCGTCCAGGCCGTTCATGCTCCAGCCCCAGACCGAGCCGGACAGGGCGCCGATCATGTCCTCCGACAGGCCCATCGCCTTGCCGATATCGCGCACCGCGGCGCGGGTGCGGTAGCAGATGACGGTGGCCGTCAGGGCGGCGCGATGGCGGCCGAATTTCTCGTAGATGTGCTGGATCACCTCCTCGCGCCGCTCATGCTCGAAATCGACGTCGATATCGGGCGGCTCGTGGCGCTCCTCGCTGATGAAGCGCTCGAACAGCAGGTTGACCTCGACCGGATTGACCGCGGTGATGCCCAGGCAATAGCAGACGACGCTGTTGGCGGCGGAGCCGCGGCCCTGGTTCAGGATATCCTGGCTGTTCGCGTAGGCGACGATGTCGGCCACGGTCAGGAAGAAGGGCGCGTAGTCGCACCGGCCGATCAGGGCCAGCTCCTTCTCGATCTGGCCGCGCAGCCCGGCCGGCACGCCCGCGGGGTACAGCCTGGCCGCGCCCTCCCAGGCCAACCGCTCCAGCCGGGCCTGGGCCGGCTCGCCATCCGGCGTGATCTCCTCGGGGTACTGGTACCTCTTGACCAGCTCGTCCAGGTCGAAGCGGCAGCGCTCGGCGATCTCGACCGTTCGCTCCAGCGCATAGGGATGGTCGCGGAACAGCCGCTCCATCTCCTCGGGGGTCTTCAGGTGCCGCTCGGCATTGGCCTCCAGCCGCCAGCCGGCGTCGTCGATGGTGCAGTGCTCACGGATGCAGGTGAGCGCGTCCTGCAGCCGGCGCCGCTCTGGCACGTGGTACAGCACGTCGTTGGTGGCGACCAGCAGGGTCCGGGTGCGGAACGCCGCCTCCCGCAGATCCTCCAGCCGCCGGGCATCGTCGCCGCGATAGCGGTGGCTGGCCGCCAGATAGACCCGCTTGCCCATGTCCGAGCGCAGCCGGTCGAGATGGGCGACGAAACCGTCGTCGATGCGGTCGGGCGACAGCGCCACCAGGATCTGGCCGTCGCTGAACGGCAGCAGGTCGGCCTGGTACAGCAGGCACTCGCCCTTCTTCGCCCGGCTGTTGCCCTCGGTCAGCAGCCGGCACAGGCGGCCATAGGCGTCGATATCGGTCGGGTAGCACAGCAGGCTGGGCGCATCGGCGAAGTCGAGCCGGCAGCCGACGATGTAGGGGATGCGGCTGGCCTTGCGATGGTTCTCGTTGCGATTGGCGGCGACATGGCCGCGCACGATCCCGGCCAGGGAGTTGCGGTCGGTCACCGCGATGGCCGACAGGCCCAGCAGGATCGCCGTCTCCACCAGCTCCGCCGGATGCGACCCGCCGCGCAGGAAGGAGAAATTGGTGGTGACCTGAAGTTCGGCGTAGGCGGTCATGGCGAGGCCGCCTGTGACGCAACCCGCGGCCTCTCTCTGTCATCGCCGGGCTTGACCCGGCGATCCAGGGGCCACCCAGAGCGGCATCGAGATTCCGGGATGCCCGGGTCAAGCCCGGGCATGACAATAAAGGAATGGGACGAGACCGAGGCCATCAGTCGAATATCCCGTGCAGGAACCAGCGCGTGGTCTCGCCTTCCTGGTACAGCCCGGCGCGGTAGACCCAGAAGCGGCGGCCGGTGTCGTCCTCCACCCGGTAATAGTCGCGGATCATGTCGGGCTCGGCCCGGTCCTGCGGCCGGGCCCGGCGCCACCATTCATAGGCGATGCGCTCCGGCCCGTCGGCGCGGCGCACCCGGTGGGTCGCGCCGGCCCAGCGGAAGCTGCTCGGCGGGTCGTCCGGCACCTGGGCGATCGCCTCGATCGGCTCCGGCCGGCGCAGCAGGCGCAGGGGCCGCACCCAGCCGGGCGGCCAGGGCTTCCCCTGGTCCGGCGCCAGCGGCGGCCGGGGGGCGACGCAGCGCTCGGGCAGGTGGCTCTCGACCGCCGCCGGGCGCCAGATCCGGTCGAAGCCGATGCGGTTGCCGACGATGTCGACGAAGCCGGCCAGATCCCCGATCCCGGCGCCCTCGCCCTCCAGCTTGCTCAGCCCCGCCTGGCGGCCGCCGACCGGCGCCACCCGGTCGGCGCGCAGCGTCGCCACCTCGACCCCGAAGCCGGGATCGACCCGGTCCAGCCGGTCGGCCAGCAGGCGCCCGACCCGCGCCGCGTCGCGCACCGGCAAAGCGGTGCGGATGGCGATGCTCTGGCAGCGGCCGTCGACCCGGTGGAAGGCGGCGGCGAACTGCGCCGCGCCCATCATCCGCGCCTCCAGCCGGGCGCAAAGATCGGCGGCCAGCGCGGCGATGGCGCGCTGCAGGTCCTCGGGCGTGCCGATCGGCTCGGCGAAGGCCAGGCGGGCGAACCAGGGCGTCGGCGGCCGGCGGAAGCCGACCGTCTCCTCGGCCCGGCCCAGCGCCTGGTCCAGCCGCAGCAGCGGCCCGGCGCCGAAGCGGCGGGCCAGGCCGGGGCGCGGCGCCGCCAGCAGCTCGCCGATCCGGGTCAGGCCGATCCGCTGCAGCGCCGCGACTTCGTCCTCGCCCAGCCGCAGTGCCGCCATGGGCAGGGACGCCAGGGCCGCGCGCTCGGCGCCGTCCGGCAGGATCCGCCGGTCGGCTTTGTCGAAATGGGCCAGCGCCCAGGCGGCGCCGAAGCTGCCGGCGACGGCGATGCGCGCCGGCAGGCCCCAGCGCTCCAGCCGCGCGGCCAGGTCGGCCACCAGCCCGTCCTCGCCGCCCCAGAGATGGGCGCAGCCGGCGATGTCGAGCCACAGCCCGCCGGGCGGGCAGGGGGCCACGGCGGGGCTGTAGCGGCCGGCCCAGCGCACCAGCCGGGCCAGGGCCCGGGCGTCGGCGGCGTGGTCGGCCGGGATCAGGACCAGCGCCGGCAGCACGGCGCGGGCGTCGGTCGCCTTCTGCCGCGGCCGGATGCCGGCGGCCCAGCCGCGGTCGTCCACCGCCACCACCTGGCGCCGCTGCTCGACGGTCTCGACGATCGCGACCGGCTCAGCCGGCCAGGCGTCGGCGGGTGTCGACAGTCTCAGTCGCGTGATCGGCCAGTTCGGCAACCACAGCGAGACGATCCGTCCCATCCTCGGTCTCCACGATCCAGCGGCCGGGCCGGCCGCCGCGGCGGTGGGTCAGGGCCAGGTCCCAGCGCGCCGGCCCGACCCAGGCGGCGGCGCCGCCGCTCGGCGCCGGGGCCACGGTCCAGCGGGTCCCCGCGGCGCTGGCGCCCGCCCGGGCGATGCCGTCGCGGCCGGCGCGCGGCGCGATCGGCCGGCGCTGCAGCAGCAGGGCGGTGGTGCCGCGGGCCTCGCAGGCCAGCTGCAGCCGCCGCTCGGCCAGCAGGTCGGCGCGCGCCGCCTCGGCCAGCACGGCGCCGAAGCCCTCGGTGCGCAAAGCCTCCTCCGTCACCGCCAACACGCCGTTCTCGTCGCGCGGCCGGACCAGGATCAGCCGGTCCGGTGCCAGGCCCAGCGCGGCCAGGGCCGGCGGGTACAGGTCGTCGGCCGCGGCGCACCACAGCACCGGCCCGCGGCGCTGCAGCCGGGCCAGCAGCCGCGCGGCGAAGCCGGTGGCCGCCGCCCCGGCCGCGTCATCGCCGGCGCCGGCGACCCGGTGCAACCGGCCGAGCGGCAGCCCGCCGCGCGGCAGGCGGTCATCGATCGGGGGCAAAGCGAGCGGCAGGACTCCCGGATCCTCGACCGCGGATCCGAACCGGTTCAGGCGCTCGCGCAGGGCGGCGAGGGCAGACATGGCGGGGCACTATGTTCCGTATTTGTTCCAATATAAATCCACCACGGCGCGCCAGAGTCAAGCCGTGCGGATTCGGAACGGCCGGCGTCAGCCCCCGCGGGTGCCGGGCAGGAACAGCCGGACCGGGCGGATCTCGTAGCCGCCGACGCCGGGATTCGCCTGCTCCAGCTCCTGGGCGATGGCGACCGCCTCGTCCTGCGAGTCGCAGTCGACCACGTAGAAGCCGAGCATCTGCTCCTTGGTCTCGGCATAGGGGCCGTCGATCACCAGCGGCGGCTGGTGGCCCTTCATCAGCGTGGTCGCGGCGCTGGTGAAGGCCAGCCGCGCCGCGGGGCCGAGCTTGCCTTCCGCCGCCAGCCGCCGGTGGACGATGTCGAGCCGGGCCATGACCGCGTCGTCCTCCTCCTGCGTCCAGGCGCCGAGGACCTCTTCCGAGTTGTAGCAGAGAATGGCGTAGAGCATCCGGGCCTCCCCTCCCGTGTCCGGGCGGGAGTATGCCTGCGCTCCGTTAAAATCCCTATGCCGCCATGCCGGCGATCAGGGCATCGGCTGCACGATCACGGCGCCGGGGGCCACGGTCACGGCGGTGCCGCCGGCGGCCGGCAGATAGGCGCTGGTCATGACGTCGAGCTGGTCGGCGCGGATCGTCTCCAGCGTCTGGCACAGCGACCATTTCGCGGTCGGGCCGGAGATGGTGATGCGGTCGCCGATCCGGACCGGGACCGGCTTGCCCTGGATCGACACCTCGCTGCCGTCGTCGCGGCGCAGCACGGTGCAGGGCCGCCCGACCTGGAGCGTGCCGGTGTAGACGACCTTGACCTCGTCATGCCAGGCGCTGGACACCTTCGGGAAATCATAGGGCGGGATCTGCGCCTGCCGTCCGGTGGTCTGGCAGGCGCCCAGCAGGGCGGCCGCGGCGAGTGCGATGAAGAGGGTCGGCGAGGGGCGATGACGGTTCGACAACACGCTCTCTCTTTCTCGTTTTGGCGGCGGAATCATTTCTTCCAATACTGTACTTCCATACAGGCGAAGCGGGGCCGCCGTCCAGAACACGTTCGAAGCGAACGTTCCGCACCAACGATGGGTTATTTCAGACCGGATTGCGGAGACTTTGTGACCCGGAATGTCCTGACCGTCCGTATCGTCTGACAAAACCGGCGGAGGATGCCGTCGAACCGTCACGGTTCGGCGGTTTCCTTTTACCCGGGTTGATTGTATGCCCTTGGGGCCCTGATGCGGCCCAATATGGTTTCGAGAGGGGCCGGGCCGCACGCTCTCTGGAGTCTGCAGGATGTCAAAGGCCGATCAGCACAAGGCCGAAATCGTCGATGGTGTCGTGACCCTGGCCAAGCAGCGGCTCGACCCGGCGAAGGGAGGAATGGCCGAGCGGTTCACCCGCCTGTACTTCCGCAACGTGCCGCCGCACGACGTGCTGCGCGAGGGCACGGACACCCTCTACAGCGTCGCCCTCGGCCTGCTGCAGTTCGGCGGCGAGCGCCGCAAGGGCGAGGTCAAGATCCGGATCTTCAATCCGGTCTATGACGATTACGGCTGGCGCAGCCCGCACACCGTGATCGAGATCATCAACGACGACATGCCGTTCCTGGTCGATTCGGTGACCGCGGCGATGTCCGAGCTCGGCCTGACCGTGCATCTGGTGGTGCATCCGATCCTGGCCGTGACCCGCGACGCCCAGGGCCGGCTGACCGACGTGCAGGACCCGGCCACGGCGCCCGAAGGCCAACTTGGCGAAGGGGTGGCGGCCGAGAGCTTCATGCATGTCCAGGTCGACGAGCGCACCGACCAGGCGACGCTCGACCGGATCGCGGCGACGCTGCGCGGCGTGCTGGCCGATGTCCGCGCCGCGGTCGAGGATTGGGGCGCGATGCGGCAGCAGATCCGCAGCGTGCTCGAGGAGCTCGACCACAAGGCGCTGCCGGTCGACCCCGGCGAGACGCGCGAGATCATCGCCTTCCTGGAATGGCTCGAGGACGACCATTTCACCTTCCTGGGCTATCGCCGCTACGACTTCGCCCGCAGCGAGGACGGGCTCGAGATCGCGATCGTGCCGGACAGCGGCCTGGGCATCCTGCGCCAGGCCGAGGTCTCGGTGTTCGACGGCGCCCGCCGCTACGACCGGATGTCGGAAGAGGCGCAGTCGATGCTGCGCAGCACGGCGCCGCTGACCGTCACCAAGGCCAGCCTGAAGGCGACGGTGCACCGGCCGGTGCATCTCGACGTCTTCACCATCAAGATCTTCGACGAGGCCGGCGAGGTGAAGGGCGACCACATGTTCGTCGGCCTGTTCACCTCGGTCGCCTACAGCCGCAGCGCCCGCGACATCCCCTATCTGCGGGCCAAGGTCAGCCGCACCCTGGCGCGCGCCGGGATGGACCCGCGCAGCCATGACGGCAAGGCGCTGGGCCATATCCTCGACACCTATCCGCGCGACGAGCTGTTCCAGATCTCCGAGGAGCAGCTGCTCGACATCGGCATGGGCGTCCTGCACCTGCAGGAACGCCAGCGCACGGCGCTGTTCGTGCGCCGCGACCCGTTCGGGCGCTTCGTCTCCTGCCTCGTCTACGTGCCGCGCGACCGCTACAACACCGACCTGCGCTACCGCATCCAGAAGATCCTGCAGAAGGCCTATGGCGGCGCGGTCACGGCCTTCACCACCCAGATGTCCGAAGGGGCGCATGCCCGCGTCCACTTCCTGATCAAGACCGAGGCGGGCGCCGGCACCCCTGGAAGTGATCCTGGCGAGCCGGTCGACGTGATCGAGGAGCGGCTGGTCGAGGCCGGGCGCAGCTGGTCCGACCTGCTGCAGTCGGCGCTGGTCGAGACCAAGGGCGAGGAGCAGGGGCTGATCCTGCTGCGCCGCTACGCCGAGGCGTTCCCGGCCGGCTACCGCGAGGAGACCACGCCGGCGGCGGCGATCGTCGACATCGAGCGGATCGAGGAGATCGACGAGGACGGCGAGATCGGGCTGCACCTGTTCCGCCCGATCGAGGCGGCGCCGCACGAGCTGCGCTTCAAGCTGTACCACCGCGGCACGCCGGTGCCGCTGTCCGACGTGCTGCCGATGCTGGAGCATCTCGGCTTCAAGGTGGTGTCGGAGCTCCCGACCGAGGTCAGCATCCAAGCGATCGGCCAGGCCCACGGGCCGGTCTGGATCCATGATTTCGAGATGCGCAGCCGCAGCGGCGACCCGATCGACCTGAACCGCCTGAAGGCCGTGTTCCAGACCGCCTTCGAGCGGATCTGGACCGGCGACATGGAGGACGACCGGCTGAACCGGCTGGTGCTGGCCGGCGGGCTCGACTGGCGGTCGATCACGCTCCTGCGCGCCTATGCCAAGTTCCTGCGCCAGGCCCGCTTCGCCTTCAGCCAGGAGACGATCGAGGACACGCTGGTGGCGCATCCGGAGACGACGCGCGCCATCGTCCGCATGTTCGCCACCCGCTTCGACCCGGAGCTGACCGGCGACCGCGAGGTGGCGATCCGCGGCATGCTGGTCGAGATCGAGCACGCGCTGGACGCGGTGACCAACCTGGACGAGGACCGCATCCTCCGCCGCTACCTGAACCTGGTGCGGTCGACTCTGCGCACCAACTACTTCCAGGCCGACGACCAGGGCCGGCCGAAATCCTACCTGTCGCTGAAGCTGGACAGCCTGTCGCTCGAGGAGCTGCCGCTGCCGCGGCCCTGGCGCGAGATCTTCGTCTACAGCCCGCGCATGGAGGGCGTGCACCTGCGCGGCGGCAAGGTCGCCCGCGGCGGCATCCGCTGGTCCGACCGGCGCGAGGATTTCCGCACCGAGATCCTGGGGCTGATGAAGGCGCAGATGGTGAAGAACACCGTCATCGTGCCGGTCGGCTCGAAGGGCGGCTTCGTCTTGAAGCGGCCGCCGGCGGCCGCGGCCGGGCGCGAGGCGTTCCAGGCCGAAGGCGTCGAATGCTACAAGATCCTGATGCGCGGGATGCTCGACATCACCGACACCATCGTCGGCGGCGAGACCACGCATCCGGAGCGCGTCGTCCGGCATGACGAGGACGATCCGTACCTCGTCGTCGCGGCCGACAAGGGCACGGCCACCTTCTCCGACATCGCCAACGGCGTCAGCCAGGATTACGGCTTCTGGCTCGACGATGCCTTCGCCTCCGGCGGCTCGGCCGGCTACGACCACAAGAAGATGGGCATCACCGCCCGCGGCGCCTGGGAATCGGTGAAGCGGCATTTCCGCGAGCTCGGCACCGACATCCAGGCCCAGGACTTCACCTGCGTCGGCGTCGGCGACATGTCGGGCGACGTGTTCGGCAACGGCATGATCCTGTCCGAGCACATCCGCCTGTTCGGCGCCTTCAACCACCTGCACATCTTCGTCGACCCGGACCCGGACGCGGCGACCAGCTTCGCCGAGCGCAAGCGGCTGTTCGACCTCGGCCGCGGCTCCTGGGACCAGTACGATGCGGCGAAGCTGTCGCCCGGCGGCGCGGTCTATGAGCGCCGCGCCAAGTCGGTCAAGCTGTCGCCCGAAATCCGCGCCCGCTTCGGCATCGAGCGCGAGACGGTGCCGCCGAACGAACTGATGCAGGCGATGCTGCGGGCCCAGGTCGACCTGCTGTGGTTCGGCGGCATCGGCACCTATGTGAAGAGCAGCCGCGAGAGCCACGCCGATGTCGGCGACAAGGCGAATGACGCGCTGCGCATCAACGGCCGCGACGTCCGCGCCCGGGTGATCGGCGAGGGCGCCAATCTCGGCGTCACCCAGTTCGGCCGCATCGAATTCGCCCGCATCGGCGCCGGCGGCTCGGGCGGCAAGCTGAACACCGACTTCATCGACAACTCGGCCGGCGTCGACACCTCGGACCACGAGGTCAACATCAAGATCCTGCTGGGCGCCGTGGTCCAGGCCGGCGACCTGACGCTGAAGCAGCGCAACGTGGTGCTGGAGAGCATGACCGAGGAGGTCGGCCATCTGGTGCTGCGCGACAACTACCTGCAGAGCCAGGCGCTGTCGCTCGCGGTCGGCGAAGGCTTCGAGCTGCTGGACCAGCAGGCCCGCTTCATGCGCGGGCTGGAGAAGGCCGGCAAGCTCGACCGCGTGATCGAGATGCTGCCGACCGATGAGGATCTGACCCAGCGCTCCGGCAACCGCGAGGGGCTGACCCGGCCGGAGCAGGCGGTGATCCTGGCCTATGCCAAGATCACCATCTACGACGCGCTGCTGGCCAGCGACCTGCCGGACGACCCGGCCCTGGTCGACGACCTGGTGCTGTACTTCCCGACGGCGCTGCGCGAGCGCTTCAAGGACGCCATCGCGCAGCACCGGCTGCGGCGCGAGATCGTGGCCACCCACGTCACCAACAGCATGGTGAACCGGGTCGGCGCCACCTTCGTCTCCGAGCTGGTGGACAAGACCGGCATGGGCGTGGCCGACATCGCCCGCGCCTATCTGATCGTGCGCGACGGCTTCGGCCTGCGCGACATCTGGGCGGCGGTCGAGGCGCTGGACAACAAGGCCCAGGCCCAGGCCCAGATCCGCGCCATGCTGGCGACCCGGCGGCTGATCGAGCGCTGTGTCGCCTGGATCCTGCGGCAGCAGGGCCGCGGCCTGAACATCAGCCAGGACGTGGCGCATCTCAAGCCCGGCCTGGCCGAGCTGGAGAGCCAGCTGGACGCCGCGATCTTCGACGACGCCCGCGCCGTGATCGACGCCCGCGCCCAGGGCTTCGTCGAGGCCGGCTTCCCGGAGGAGCTGGCGCGCCGTGTCGCCCGGCTGAACCTGTGGGCGGCGGGGCTGGACATCATCCGCATTGCCGACCAGGCCGGGCGCGGCGTCAGCGAGGTGGCGTCGGTCTATTTCGAGACCGGCCGCCGGCTGGGCCTGGCCTGGCTGCGCGACGGCGCGTACCGGATGCCGGCGACCAACCACTGGCAGAAGCAGGCGGTGGGGGCGATCGTCGACGACCTGTACACGCTGCAGGCCGACCTGGCGGTGCGCGCGCTGCAGGACGCGCCGGCGGGCGCTGCCGGGGCGGCGGCGGTCGAGGCCTGGGTCGACCATCGCCGCGCCCCGGTGGACCGGATCGACCAGCTGGTGTCGGAGCTGAAGGCGCTGGACCAGGTCGACCTGTCGATGCTGGCCGTCGCCAACCGCAATTTGCGCGGCCTGGCGACGGGATAGGCAGCCGTCGGACGTAGGTTGGGTTCGCGTTCGCGAACCCAACATCGCGCGACGGGACCGGTGTTGGGTTCGCCAAAGCGAACCCAACCTACTCGTTTTCCCGCAGCAGCTTCTGCAGCGGGGCGGCCTGGCGCAGGATCGGCGACTTGATGACGATGTAGCTGAAGTACTTCTCGATGCCGAGGCGCCGGTCCAGCAGCGCCTCCATCACCTGCTGGTAATGGGCGATGCTGCGGGTCAGGAAGCGCAGCAGGTAGTCGTAGCCGCCGCTGACCATGTGGCACTCCAGCAGCTCCTCGACCGTGGCCAGCCCGGCCTCGAAGCGGATGAAGTCCTCGCGCCGGTGGTCGCTCAGCGTCACCTCGGTGAACACCGTCACGGTCTCGGTCAGCCTGGCCAAAGCGATGCGGGCGCCGTAGCCGGCGATATAGCCCGCCGCCTCCAGCCGCTTCACCCGCTGCAGGCAGGGGCTGGGCGACAGGCCGACCGCCTCCGCCAGCGCGGCGTTGGTGATCCGCCCATCGGCCTGCAGCCGGGCCAGGATGGCGATGTCGATCCGGTCCAGCTTCGGCGCCATCCTTCCCCTCGTCCGATCGGCCGCGGGATTTAACCGCGCAAGGCTTCCTGATGAGCTTTGGCCAGTTCCGCCATGCTGGTGAAGCGGAAATCGACCTTGGGCTCGGTCGCCGGCTTCATGGTGGCGCCGAAGCCGCCCTCGGCATGACGGCGGTGGATCCAGCAGGTGGCCAGGCCCGCCGCCGTCGCCGGCTCGTGGTCGTGGAACAGGCTCTCCGCCGTGTGCAGAACCTCGCCCGGGGCGATGCCCATGCCGCCCAGCTTCTCCAGCATGTAGTCGAAGTTGCGCGACGCCGGCTTGTAGCTGCCGATGTCCTCGGCGGTGAAGACGGCGTCGAACTCGACCTGCAGCCGGACGTTGCTGAGGGCGAAGCTGGCATTGTCGACATTCGAGAGGATCGCCAGCTTGTAGTACTTCTTCAGGTACTGCAGCGCGCCGGCGGTGTCGGCGAAAGCCGGCCAGTCCTTGATCGAGCGGCCATAGGCCAGCGCCTCCTCCCAACTCGCCGCCACGCCCCATTCCTCGGCCAGGCGCTTGTAGACGATCGCCAGCAGCTCGCTGTAGCGACGCGCCGGGGTCCAGCGCTGCTGCGCCGATTCATGGCGGGCATGCGCCTCCAGGATCCGGTCGCGGGTCAGCGGTTGCTTGGCGCGGGCGGTCAGCGGCGCCAGCGCGTTGACCATGCCGGTCTCCCAGTCGATCAGCGTGCCGTAGCAGTCGAAGGTCAGGATCTTGAAATCGGTCAGATTCATGGTGCGTCCTCCGGTATCGATGCCCCCGAGGATGCGCCGGCGGCGGCGGCAGGGGCTGCGCAATCGCGCCGTGCCGCGGCAGGCGCTGGCGCAGCGCGGCCATGCCGCAGCAGAAAATGCCGTGTCGCAGCCGCGTCATGGCGTGTCGGCTCTGGAGCGTGCGGGGCCGCGGAGTCGCGCCATGATCGCCGCCAAGAGGTGCCGGTCCGATGCTGTGGAACAGAGCAGCGGCGGATCGGAGAATTGGGAAGCCGGTGTGAACCCGGCGCTGCCCCCGCAACGGTAACGGCGGTGTAAGGTGCGGCAGGGGCCACTGGAGCGATCCGGGAAGGCGCCGCACCGGCCAAGAAGCCCGCCGGAGCCCGGAAACCAGCCTCGAAGGAGTTTGTCTCGATGATCGCGGTGGGCGGTCGGCGGGCATGTTCGCGAGGGTCCGGTTCGGTCGCCGGTCCTCGGGGGCGCGTACCCGGAAGCCACATCTGCGACCGTGCCCATAGGAGAAGATCGGGTATGGAAGCGCGTTCGGCCATGTTGATGGATCTGCTGTCCCGTGCACCGGGCTTCAGCCTGAAGCGGGATTTCTACACCAGCCCCGCCTATCTCGCGCTGGATCTGGAGCACATCTTCTACAAGGACTGGCTGTTCATCGGCCATGCCTGCGAGGTGACCCGGCCGGGTGATTTCCTGACCGTGCAGATCGGCGAATATCCGGTGATCGTGGTGCGCGGCCGCGACCGCGCCATCCGCGCCTTCCACAATGTCTGCCGCCACCGCGGCTCGCGCCTGTGCACCGACGAGCGCGGCTCGCGCCCGCGGCTGGTCTGCCCCTATCACCAGTGGACCTACGACCTCGAGGGCAAGCTGATCTTCGCCCGCGACATGATGGACGACATCGACCCGGCGCAGTTCGGGCTGAAGCCGGTGGCGTGCCACGAGGTCGGCGGCTGGATCTTCATCTCGCTGGCCGAGCAGCCGCGCGACTTCGAGCCGTTCCGGCGCATGGTCGAGCCCTATATGGCGCCGCATTTCCTGGCCGAGGCCAAGGTCGCCCACAGCTCGACCATCATCGAGCGCGGCAACTGGAAGCTGGTGATGGAGAACAACCGCGAATGCTACCACTGCTCCGCCAACCATCCGGAGCTGTGCCGCGTCTTCTCCGACCAGCCGACCCTGACCAGCGGCCAGCAGGGGATGGAGGAGAATCCCGCCATCCTCGAGCACTGGCAGAGCTGCGAGGCGATCGGCCTGCCCAGCCGCTACCAGATCTCGGACGACATGCAGTACCGGGTGATGCGGGTGCCGTTCATCAACGACGCCCATTCGATGACCATGAGCGGCCAGCCCGCGGTGAGCCGCCTGCTGGCCGAGTTCCCGACCACCAAGCTCGGTTCGATGCTGCTGTACCACTACCCGAACAGCTGGAACCACCTGCTGGCCGACCACGCGCTGAGCTTCCGCATCCTGCCGATCAGCCCGACCGAGACCGAGGTCACCACCAAATGGCTGGTGCACAAGGACGCGGTCGAAGGCGTCGACTACGACCTCAGGGCCCTGACCGAGGTGTGGTCCGCGACCAATGACGAGGATCGCCGCATCGTCGAGGAGAACCAGCGCGGCATCCTGTCCCCGGCCTATGAGCCCGGGCCGTATTCGAAGATGCATGAGGGGGCGGTGATCCAGTTCGTCGACTGGTACGCCGACACCCTCACCCACCGGCTCGGCGGCGGCACCGGCGCCACCTCGATCCGCGACGTGGCGTAGGGGCGGGACGTGCCCGGGCCTCTGACCGCGACGCCGGCGCTGTGGAACGCGAAGACCGCGCGGCTGCGCTGCATCGGCATCCGCGAGGAGGCGCCGGACGTCCGCACCTTCCGCTTCGAGGCGGAGGACGGCAGCTGGTTCTCCTACCGCCCCGGCCAGTTCGTGACCCTGGAGCTGCCGGCGGGGCCGGAGCCGGTGCTGCGCACCTACACCCTGGCCTCGACCCCGTCGCGGCCGCACCACGCCAAGATCACCGCCAAGGTGCAGCCGGGCAGCGTCGCCACGCGCTGGCTGTTCGACAAGCTCAAGGTCGGCGACGCGCTGACGGCGCACGGGCCCACCGGCCGCTTCTCGCTGCTCGACCACCCGGCCGAACGCTACCTGTTCCTGTCCGCCGGCAGCGGCGCCACGCCGATGATGTCGATGGCGCGCTGGCTGTTCGACACCGCGCCGCAGACTGATGTGGTCTACGTCCTTTTCGCCCGGCGGCCGCAGGATCTGCTGTTCCGGTCGGAGCTGGGCTACATGGCCGAGGTGGCGTCGGGCCTGCGGCTGCGCTTCGTCGTCACCGGCGCGCCGGCGGGCGAGGGCTGGGCCAGCGGCCGGCTCGAGCTGGCGCTGCTCTCGGCGTTGTGCCCGGATCTGGCCGGGCGGACGGTGTTCTGCTGCGGCCCGGACCGGTTCATGGACGCGGCCCGGCATGTGGCGGGCGAACTCGGCGTGCCCGGTGCGCGCTGGCACGAGGAAAGCTTCGGCGCCACCCCGGCGCCGGTGCCGGTCGCGGCCCCGATCGCGCCGCCGGCCAAGGCGGCGGGGGAGGGGATGCAGGTGGCCTTCACCCTCTCCGGCCGCAAGGCGGCGGTGCTGTCGGGCCAGACCGTGCTGGAGGCGGCGGAGGGCTGCGGCCTGCGCATCCCGACCGCCTGCCGCCAGGGGCTCTGCGGCACCTGCCTGGTGCGCAAGCTGAAGGGCGAGGTGCGGATGGAGCACAATGGCGGCATCGCCGACGACGAGATCGCCGAAGGCTGGATCCTCGCCTGCTGCTCCCAGCCCGAGACCGCGCTGGTTGAGGTCGAGGTCTAGGACCGGCCGGAGCGGAGTGAACGGAGGTCGGGTTTGCGCGCTTCGCCGCCTGAGCCGGGAATCGGGCGAGTTGTTAACACATTGTGCACTTGTATTAATCTGCGATCACGTTCATGCTACGTTCTATGGACACCGCGCAGACCGATTCGATTTCGGAAGCCCCGGCCAGTCCCGCGGAGGAGCGGACGGCGCGGCATCTGCGCATGCTCGCCCGGGCGGCGGACGTCCATATGGAGATCATCGAGGCGACCCGCACCGAGGCGGTGGAGGCGCCGCAACCCGGCGTCGACTATGGCCAGCGCATCGCCGTGATCACGAAGTCGCTGCGGCTGACCCTGCTCCTGGAGGACAAGTTCGCCCATCATCGCGACGAGCGGCGCAAGGCCGCGGCCAAGCGCGAGGCGGCCGAGGAGGACTGGCACGCGCTGCGGGTGAAGCTGGCGATGCTGGCGGCGGCCTACGAATCGTCCGAAGACCCCGAGGAGGTCCAGCGCCACGCCGCCGAGGTGTGCGAGCGGGTGGAGCAGCCGGAGGTGGCCGAGTTCATCGAGGCCAGCCGGGCCGAGGTCGCGGTGGCGGCCCTGTGCCGGCGCTGGGACTTCCCGCCGAATGTGAAGCGCTGGCTCGAAATGGCCGACGTGGCCATGGAGCATCTGGGCTTCCTGCCGTCCGAGGACGGCGAGGATGATCCGCCCAAGGATACGCCCGAGCCCCGCTCCGCCGGCAGCCGCAGGCCAAAGTCCCCGGACACGGGGTAACAGCGTAGGTTGGGTTCGCGTTGGCGAACCCAACATCGCGCCGCCATCGCGGCCCCCGATCCTGTTGGGTTCGCTGCCGCGAACCCCCCCTACGGTGTGCCGAGCATGATCGACAGCTTGGAGGTGGAAGTCCTCTGTCCAGCCTGATGGCGGTGAAGGACTAGCGAAGCGCAAGGGCGTCGCCGTGAGGCGGGGTCTGAAGGAAGCGTG
>NZ_JBQJIK010000112.1:0-20004 GCF_052078665.1 Inquilinus sp. CA228
GATCAACCACACTCTCTGATCCATGGCACAGCTCTCTTCCCAAGGCATCGGCAGGCCCTCCCTGCCAAATTAGAGCTGTCACCCATCTATCCGGGCTATTCTGTTACCTCTCTATCCGGGCTGGACAGAGGCGTTGCCTCTGCCGATCGCGTTGGAGCGATCTAATCTCGAACGAACATGCCCTAGAACGGCGAATCCGCCGGCGCCTGCTCGCGCCGCTCGACCATGTCGTAGTCGCGCAGCACCGCGGCGATGCGCAGGCGGTAGCCCTGGAAGATGCCGGCCCGGCCGGCGGCCTGGGCGGCGCGGTGCTCGGCCCGGTTGCGCCAGCCGGCCACCGCCGCCTCGTCCTCCCAGAAGGACAGCGACAGCAGCTTGTCCGGGTTGGTCAGGCTGCGGAAGCGCTCGACCGAGATGAAGCCGGGCATCCGCTCCAGCACCGGGCGCAGCCGGGCGGCGTGATCGAGATAATCGTCGAACCGGCCCTCCGCCGGCTCGACCTCGAAGATCACGGCGATCATGCGCTCCTCCCTGGCTGCGTCCCCGGCCCAGCTTAGCGGAGCGCCGGCGGCTAGAGGCAGAGCGAGATGCCGGTATAGGTCACCGTCACGTTGAGAGTGTCCGAGTAGCTGCCGGGAATCGCGGCGGTGTTGACCGGGATCCGCCCGTAGAAGGTGATCGGCTCGACCCAGCTGCTGCCGATGGCGCCGACCAGCCGGCAGCGTGCCTGCACCGCGGTGCTGCCGGTGCCGTCGCCCCAGATGGTGGTCCGGGCGGCGGTGGTGTAGCCGTTATAGGCCAGCGTCGGCGTCCCGGCGCTCATCCGCCGCGGCGAGAAGGTGCCCGACCCGCCGGTGCTGACCGCCACGGTGTAGTTGATGCCGAGGCAGAGAATCGGGCAGACGCAGGTCACCGTGATCGTCGACATCGCGTTCAGCACCGTGCCCGAGAGCGGCGCGAAATTGCCGAAGGCGAGCGCGGTCGCGGTCACCGAGCAGCTTTCCCCGATGGCGAAAGCCGGACTGCCGGCCAGGGCGCAGGCCATTGCCGCGGGCAGGCTCCACAGCAGGGATCGTCTCATGGCGTTCCTCCGCAGGTGACAGGGCCGATCTGGGGGATCTCGCCCGGCACGGGCGCGAAGGCGAAGGCGATGCGGCACTGGCTGCCGTCCGGCAGGGTGACCGTGCCGGCATTCTCCGGCTGCAGGCCGGTGGCATAGCCCAGCCCGTCATAGCCGACCGGCAGCGGCTCCGCCCCGCCGCCGTCCAGCGCCAGCATCGAGCCGGGCGGCACCGCGCTGCCGTCGGGACGGTGGATGAGGATGGTGGCGGCGTCGCCGACGCGGACCGGGAAGTGCACCACGATGCCGCTGCGGTCGGACGGGATCACCAACCGGCGGGTGTCCTCGAAGGCCGCGTCGGCCGGCAGGTCGGCCACATCGATCGCCATCTTGTTGGCCTCATAGGCGCGCAGGCCGCGGACCAGCAATTGGCCGCTGCCGCCGGTGCGGCCGACCGGCCGGTTCTCCAGCGTGACGCCGACATCGGGCACGCCGGTGTCGACCACGGCGAAGCTGTCGTCGATGCGCTGGCCGAGGAACACCCCGCCGCCGGCATAGGTGAGCGAGCCGCGGATCCCGCCGCGGATGCTGGTCTGGTCGTCGATCTGGTCGCCCGCCACGGTGAAATCGGCCAGCGCCGTGCGGTAGTCGACCTGGCCGTAATAGCGGCGCAGGTCGCCTTCGCTGGCCTGGGCGTTCACCACCAGGCCGCGGTCGGACACGCCGGTGTCCTGGACGTAGCTGGCCCGCTGGGTCAGCCAGCGCTGGCCGTTCTGGGCCGTGGCGTCGAGGCCGACGCTGGTCTCGCGGCCGAGGGGGACGGTGAGCGACAGCATCACCCCGGCGTTCGAGTTGTCGTCGAGGTCGAGGAAGCTGGTGGCCACCAGCTGGATGTCGTCGAACAGCGTCACGCTGTAGTTGCCCGAGGCGATCTGCGTCCGGCCGAAATCAGTCCGGTCGAGATCGATATAGGCGACGCCGATCGACCCCCAGCGGTCGAGATTGAGGCTGGCGCTGACCCGGGTGCTGCCGCGCAGCCGGCTGCGGTCGTCCACCGCCGCCAGATCCTGGTAGATGCCGACGGTGCCGGTGCGCTGCAGGCTGACGCTCCAGCGCGATTCGAGATGCTCGACCCCGACCGCGTATTGCAGGCCTGAATCGCCGCCGGAATGGCTCCCCGACACCGCGGCGTTGACGGTGCCGAGCGTGCCGACGCCATAGACCATGCCGGCGCCGCCCAGGACCAGGTCGCGGCTGGTCTCGACATGAGCTTCCAGGGTGGTCGCGTCGTCGAGGCCGTAGCGCAGCGAGCCGATTCCGGCGAAGCCGGAATAGTCGGCACTGGCCTCGCCATAGCGCCGGCGGATCGAGCCGACCTCGAAGGAATAGTCGACGAAGCCTTCGCGCAGCAAGCTGCTGCTGGCGTAGAAGGGCAACGTCTGCACCGTCTCGCGGCCCAGCGCGTCGCGCACCACCACCCGGGCGTCGCCGCCGCCGGTCAGCACCGGCAGGCTGGTGATCTCGAACGGGCCCGGCTTCACCTCGGTCGTGAACTGCTTCACGTTGTTGACGTAGACGTCGACGGTGGACGGCACCGCGGCGTCGCCGCCGAAGGCCGGCACCGGGAAGGTCACCAGGTCGGGCCGCATCGTAAAGTCCCGGTCGACCTGGCCGCCGGCCATCCGCACCGGCCGGGTCCAGGCCAGGCCGCCGCTGATGAAATCGCCCAGCCGATAGCGGCGCAGCGCACCGGGGTCGGAATAGGTCCAGGTGGTGTCCAGCCGGATCACCCCGTCATCCTGCCCGTTCCCGCCCCCGGTGCCGATATTGCCGAGAAAGCTGGTGTCGAGCACGCCGAGCGGGCCGAAGACGCGGCCTTCCACCACGCCGGAGCCGTAGGTCGAATCCTCGCCGCGGGTGCCGATCAGGTCGTAGTTGAGCAGCAGGCCGTAAGCGCTGTCGGCCTGGGCAACGCGGGTGTCGCGGGCACCGATCTCCACCGGCTGGCGCCCCTCCTCCGGCAGGTCGATGCGCAGCGCCTGGGCCGGCTCGTCATAGTCGTATCGCAGGCCGGGAACGGCGGACAGCGGCAGCAGCCCGTCCGTGGTGGGATCGGCCCCCTGCGGCGGCCGCACGCCCACCGCCTGCAACTCCTCCGCCGTCGCATACAGGGTGCCGTCGCGCTCCACGAAGCCCCCGATCAGCTGCTGGCTCTGGCCGTTGACGGTGACGTCGAGATACAGGGCGCGATCCTCCGCCGTCGCCGACGCGGCCGCCAGCCACCCGGCAGCCGCGAGCCCGGCGCCTGCCCTAAGGGCTGCCGTCCAGGGCGATCGTGGCATCGATCCCGCCCTGGTCGCCGCTGCCTCGCAGTGCGATCTGCCCGCCCCGGTCCAGCCCGCGCAGCGGAATCCGCCAGCGCTTCTCCTGGCCGGGCAGGACATAGCCGCCGAAGGCCCGGCTGGCCGCGCCGCCGCGGGTGGCGATGGTCAGCCCGTCGAACTTGGCGTGCCGGGTGCCGCCGTTGCGGGCCGCGAGCTCGACCATGCCGCCGCCCGCCGGCCGGGCCGACCAGGAGACCTTGGCCTGGCCGGGGGCGGCCGGAACGACGAAGATCGGCAGCGACAGATGCAGCGCCAGGTTGATCTGCCCAGGCACGGGCACCGGGATCTCGTCGACCATCAGCCGGTAGCTCTTCTCCGCCGCTCCGGCGGATGGCCGGCGCAGCAGCACGCGGATCACCTGCTCCCGCCCCGGCGGGATGGTGACGATCGGCGGGCTGGCGACCAGCGCATCGGTCGGGGCCAGCCGGTCGACGCCGCCGGGCTGCGACCAGTCGAAGGTCCGCAGCTGCACCGTCACCGGCGCGGTCGCCCGGTTGGCCACGGTGATGGTCTGCGCCATCTGGCCCGCGGCGAAGTCGACGCCGAGCGGCGCCACCTCGAGCCCCCCGGCCCGAACGGCCGTGCTGCCGAGGCACAGGGCGGCCGAGGCCGCCGCGACCAGGGCGAGGCGTCGGCGCATCGCCGTCATCGGCCGCCCCCGGATCAGTAGGTGACCGTGACGTCGATCGTGTCGAGATACGCGTCGGGGGCGACGAACTGGCCGGCCGGGACGCGGCCGTAGACAGTGGAGATGATGGGGACGGCGCCGGCCGTGAGATGGACCACGTCGGTGCCCACCGTGTTGCCCCAGTTCACGGTGCGCCCGCTGTCGCTGTACAGGAAGTAGTTCAGCCGGGCGGTGGTGACGGTGGTGCCGGACATCTGGCGCGTGGTCACAGTGGCGCCGGCCGCATCGCCCTCATTGAGACCGATGTCGTAGCCGGTGCCGGCGGTGCAGGTGACGGTGATGGTGGAGGTGCTCAGCGCCGCCGTCGAGCTGGTGTAGTCCCCGAACGCCATCGGCGTCGCCACCACCGTGCAGAATTTCAGCACGGTCGCCGTGACCAGGAAGCTGGTGGTCGCCGTCGCCGCCTGGACAATACTGGCCGGTGCCAAGAACGCGATCGCCGCACCAATCAAAAGGCTCAAGGAGACACGCACGTCTCTCTCCCCCGAATAGCAATTATACAAATAGCGCTTCATCAGAAGCGCATCTTCATAACGCCACAATCGGGACCGGCTATCAAGGAGAACGAGGCACTCAAATGGGTGTTTTCAGCGGATAATTGTCCGATTTAAGAAGAGGCTCCGTCGATTTCCAAAGAATTACATAATATGATATTCAGTCTCAGACAAAAACACCCTGCACGGCAAAGCCGTATCATCCCTTCGGTGAGAGGATTTGCGACAGTTCAGGCGCGGGTGCCGCCGACCGTGAGCCCGTCGATCCTGAGGGTCGGCTGGCCGACGCCGACCGGCACGCCCTGGCCTTCCTTGCCGCAGGTGCCGATGCCGGGGTCCAGCGCCATGTCGTCGCCGACCATCGACACCTTGGTCAGCGCATCCGGCCCGTTGCCGATCAGGGTCGCGCCCTTCACCGCCGGACCGATCTTGCCGTCTTCGATCAGATAGGCCTCGGAGGCGGAGAACACGAACTTGCCGTTGGTGATGTCGACCTGGCCGCCGGCGAAGTTGACGGCGTAGAGGCCGCGCTTGACCGAGGCCAGGATCTCGGCCGCAGGCGTCTTGCCGCCCAGCATGATGGTGTTGGTCATGCGCGGCATCGGGTGGTGGGCGTAGCTCTGCCGCCGGCCGTTGCCGGTCGGCGCCATGCCCATCAGCCGGGCGTTCATCCGATCCTGCATGTAGCCGACCAGGATGCCGTCCTCGATCAGCGTGGTGCTGCGGGTCGGGGTGCCCTCGTCGTCCACCGTCAGGCTGCCGCGCCGGTCCGGCAGGGTGCCGTCGTCGATCACGGTGACGCCGGGCGCCGCCACGCGCTCGCCCATCAGGCCGGAGAAGGCCGAGGTCTTCTTGCGGTTGAAGTCGCCCTCGAGCCCATGGCCGATCGCCTCGTGCAGCAGGATGCCGGGCCAGCCGGAGCCGAGCACCACGGTCATCTCGCCGGCCGGGGCCTCGACCGCGTCCAGCCGCACCAGGGCCTGGCGCAGCGCCTCGTCCACCGCCGCCTGCCACTGCCCCGGCTCGAGGTAGAGATCATAGCCGGTGCGGCCGCCGGCGCCGTGGCTGCCGCTCTCCATCCGGTCGCCGTCGCCGACCACGACCGAGACATTCACGCGCACCAGCGGCCGGATGTCGGCGGCGTGGCGGCCGTCGGCACGGATGATCCGCACCGCCTGCCAGTTGCCGCTGATCGAGGCGCTGACTTGGCGCACCCGCGGATCCTTGGCCCGGGCATAGGCGTCGATCTCGGCCAGGACCTTGACCTTGGTCTCGAACGGCACGGCCGAGAGCGGATTGGCGTCGGTGTAGAGCTGCCGGTTGGTGCCCTGCGGCGGCTCGGCCAGGCTGCCGCCATGGCCGGCGCGGACCGCGCCCACCGTCTCCACCGCCCGCTTGACCGCGTCCTCGCTCAGGGTCGAGGCATGGCTGTAGCCGGTGGTCTCGCCGGCCACCGCGCGCAGGCCGAAGCCCTGCGACGTGTCGAAGCTGGCGCTCTTCAGCTTGCCGTCATCCCAGCTCAGCCCCTCGGACTGGACGTATTCCAGGAACAGCTCGCCGTCATCGGCGCCCTGCAGGGCCTCGCCGACCAGCCGCTCGAGCCGGGCGCGGTCGAGCCCGGCCTGGGTGAAGAACAGGTCGTCGGTCTGGTCGAGGGCGGTCATGGCGGGATTCCGGTCAGCGGATCTGGACTCCAGACATAGTGCCGCCCGCCGGCCGGGGCCAGCCCCGATCGGTCGAATCGGCCCGCAAGGGGATGCGACCATTTGCGTGACGGGCGCGGCGGCACAGCCTGTTGTTGCCCTCCGGAACGCCCTGTATTTTCGCCCTGGCCAGGATTGGCTCGGCTTCGTGCGGCCGGCGATGTCGTAAGGGCTTCAACCCTTGCGGTTCCATCGCTATAAGGCCGGACGGAGTCCATTGGCGGCGACAGCCGGCATGGGCCATGGGTGGGAACGACAACGATAACGAAAGAGCGCACGGCATGCGATCGGGCAGACTGCGTGAATTGGCGGCAGGCGTGTCGGTCCTGCTTCTCCTCGGCACAGGCACGGCCTTCGCCGACGGCCCGCCGCACAACTGGCAGCTCGGCTTCCAGGAAGCAGCCTCGCCGATCAAGGAGCAGATGGAGAGCTTCCACAACCTGCTCCTGATCATCATCGTGGCGCTCACGGTGTTCGTGCTGGGGCTGCTGGTCTATGTGATGTGGCGCTTCAGCGCCAGCCGCAACCCTGTGCCGTCCAAGACCGCGCACAACACGATCATCGAGGTGCTCTGGACGGTCGCGCCGGTCCTGATCCTGCTGGTCATCGTGGTGCCATCCTTCCGCCTGCTCTACTACGGCGACCGCACGCCGAACCCCGAGATGACCCTGATCGCCCATGGCTACCAGTGGAACTGGGGCTACGAATATCCGGACCAGAAGATCGCCGAGTACACCAGCTACATGCTGAAGGACAATGAACTGAAGCCGGGCCAGGTGCGGATGCTGTCGGTCGACAACCCGGTGGTGCTGCCGGTCGACACCGACATCCAGATCCTGACCACCGCCGGCGACGTCATCCACTCCTGGGCGGTCCCGGCCTTCGGCGTGAAGAAGGACGCGGTGCCCGGCCGGACCAACGAGACCTGGGTCCGCATCGACAAGCCGGGCGTCTATTACGGCCAGTGCTCGCAGCTGTGCGGCACCGACCACGCCTTCATGCCGATCGAGGTGCACGCGGTCAGCCGCGCCGACTTCGACAAATGGGTCGTCGAGAAGGTCGGGCCGAACCCGGCCGAAAAGCCGAAGCTTCTGACCATGACCTGGGACGAGGCGCAGGCGCGCACCAAGCTGGCCCAGGCCGGCCAATGATCCCCAGCGGGGAGTGATCCCACTCGGGGCCAGCGGCTCCGACAGGCAACCCCGGACGGGGAAGAGGTTGACACGATGGCTCACGCCGACGCGCACGCACATGGTCACGACGACCACCACAGCCACAAGCCGGGCTTCTTCAAGCGCTGGCTGTTCTCGACCAACCACAAGGACATCGGCACGCTGTACCTGATCTTCGCGATCTGCGCGGGGCTGGTCGGCGGCGTGTTCTCGCTGATCATGCGGCTCGAGCTGCAGAATCCGGGGATGCAGTTCCTGTCCGGCGGGCAGGAGTGGAACGTCATCATCACCGCCCACGGCCTGATCATGGTGTTCTTCACGGTCATGCCGGCGATGATCGGCGGCTTCGGCAACTGGTTCGTGCCGATCATGATCGGCGCGCCGGACATGGCCTTCCCGCGGCTGAACAACATCTCGTTCTGGCTGCTGGTCCCGGCCTTCGCGCTGCTGGTCGGCTCGGCCTTCGTCGGCCAGGGCGCCGGCACCGGCTGGACCATCTACCCGCCGCTGTCCGAGGCCGGGCAGCCCGGGCCTTCGGTCGACATGGCGATCTTCGCCCTGCACCTGGCCGGCGCGTCCTCGATCCTCGGCGCGGTGAACTTCATCACCACGATCTTCAACATGCGCGCGCCGGGCATGACGCTGCACAAGATGCCGCTGTTCGTCTGGTCGATGCTGGTGACCGCGTTCCTGCTGCTGCTGGCCGTGCCGGTGCTGGGCGGCGCCATCACCATGCTGATCACCGACCGCAACTTCGGCACCAGCTTCTTCAAGCCCGAGGGCGGCGGCGACCCGATCCTGTTCCAGCACCTGTTCTGGTTCTTCGGGCACCCCGAGGTCTACATCATGATCCTGCCGGGCTTCGGCATGATCAGCCACATCGTGTCGACCTTCTCGAAGAAGCCGGTGTTCGGCTATCTCGGCATGGCCTACGCCATGGTCGCGATCGGCGTCGTCGGCTTCGTCGTGTGGGCGCACCACATGTTCACCACCGGCATCGACGTCGACACCCGCGCCTACTTCACCGCCGCCACCCTGATCATCGCGGTGCCGACCGGCATCAAGATCTTCTCCTGGATCGCGACGATGTGGGGTGGGTCGATCGAGTTCAAGACGCCG
This sequence comes from Inquilinus sp. CA228, assembly GCF_052078665.1. NCBI lineage: Bacteria > Pseudomonadati > Pseudomonadota > Alphaproteobacteria > Rhodospirillales > Rhodospirillaceae > Inquilinus > Inquilinus sp. CA228. The sequence goes on from NZ_JBQJIK010000112.1 coordinate 8,621, forward strand.
ATGCTGTGGGCCGTCGGCTTCATCTTCCTGTTCACCATCGGCGGCGTCACCGGCGTGGTGCTGGCCAATGCCGGCATCGACACCGCCCTGCACGACACCTACTACGTCATCGCGCACTTCCACTACGTGCTGTCGCTGGGCGCGGTGTTCTCGATCTTCGGCGGCTTCTACTACTGGATCGGCAAGATGTCCGGCCGGCAGTACCCGGAGACCTGGGGCAAGATCCACTTCTGGATGACGTTCATCGGCGTCAACCTGACCTTCTTCCCGCAGCATTTCCTGGGCCTGGCCGGCATGCCGCGGCGCCAGCCGGACTATCCGGACGCGTTCCACGGCTGGAACATGGTGTCGTCCTTCGGCGCCTACATTTCGGTCGCGGCCGCCTTCCTGTTCGTCGGCATCGCCTTCTACACGATCCGCTACGGCCGCCGGGTGGAGAGCAACTACTGGGGCGAAGGCGCCACCACGCTGGAGTGGACGCTGCCGTCGCCGCCGCCGTTCCACCAGTTCGAGCAGCTGCCCCGGGTCAGGTGACCCGAGGCTGAGAAAAAGAGCAGACCGGGCCGGGCCGCGCGGATACTCCGTGCGGCCCGATCCGCTTGAGGTTTATGATGGTTGACGTGACCCTGGACCGGACAGCCCGAACCGCTGCGGCCGAGGCCGAAGGCGGCGCCACCTGGCAGGACTATCTCGCGCTCTTGAAGCCGCGGGTGATGACGCTTGTCGTCTTCACCGGCATCGCCGGGCTGATCGCGGCGCCGGGTTATCTGCATCCGGTCCTGGCCGCCACCGCCGTGCTGTGCATCGCCGTCGGCGCCGGCGCGGCCGGGGCCATCAACATGTGGTACGACCGCGACATCGACGCGGTGATGAGCCGGACCTGCGGCCGGCCGATCGTGCGCGGCCGCATCGCCCCGTCCGAGGCGCTGGCCTTCGGCGTGTTCCTGTCGGTCGCCGCCGTGCTGGTGATGGGGCTGGCGGTGAACTGGGTCGCCGCCCTGGTCCTGGCCTCGGCCTCGGCCTTCTACATCTTCGTCTACACCATCTGGCTGAAGCGGCGGACGCCGCAGAACATCGTCATCGGCGGCGCCGCCGGGTCGTTCCCACCGATGATCGGCTGGGCCGCCGTGACCGGCGATATCAGCGTGCCGTCGATGCTGCTGTTCGCCCTGATCTTCATGTGGACCCCGCCGCATTTCTGGGCGCTGGCGCTGTTCCGCAGCGACGAATACGCCAAGGCCGGGGTGCCGATGCTGCCGGTGGTGTCCGGCGCGCGCGAGACCAAGCGCCAGATGCTGGCCTACACCCTGGCCCTGTTCCCGCTCGGCCTCGGCCCCTGGCTGGTCGGCACCGCCGGGCTGACCTACGCGGTCGGCGCCGGCCTGCTCGGCGCGCTGTTCATCCTGTGCGCCGTGCGGGTACTGCGCGAGGACGGCACGGCCACCAACCACCGCGCCGCCAAGCAGATGTTCGGCTTCTCCATCTTCTACCTGTTCGCGATCTTCGGCCTGCTGATCGTCGACCACACCGCGGTGCATCTCTGACATGGCCGGCCGTTCGACCCCGACCCCGGCGGCGGCGCCGGCGCCCGATGCAAGGCGCCGCCTGCGCGGCCGCAACCTGGCCCTCGCCCTCGGCCTGCTGGCCTGGGTGGTGCTGATCTTCGCGATCACCATCGTCAAGATGAAGGGGGGCTAGATGGCCGAGCTCGACCCCAAGATCCGGCGCCGCAACCGCCTCATCCTGACCACGCTGTGCGGCGTCGCCTTCTCGATGGGCGTGCTGGCCTTCGCCTCGTCGCCGCTGTACCGGCTGTTCTGCCAGGTCACCGGCTATGGCGGCACCACCCAGGTCGCCGATTCGGTCTCCGACACGGTGCTGGACCGCAAGGTGCGGGTCCGCTTCGTCGCCAACACCGATGCCGGCCTGCCCTGGACCTTCAAGGCCGAGCAGAGCGAGGTCGAGGTCCGCCTCGGCGAGCCGGCGCTGATCTACTTCCAGGCCACCAGCACCGCCACCGAGCCGACCGCCGGCCAGGCGGTCTACAACGTGACGCCGGACAAGGTCGGGCTCTACTTCTCGAAGGTGCAGTGCTTCTGCTTCACCGAGCAGATCATCCAGCCGGGCGAGACGGTGGAGTTCCCGGTCTACTTCTATGTCGACGCGGCGATGGACGCGCAGCCGAACCTGAGCGACGTGCGCACCATCACCCTGTCCTACACCTTCTACGGCCAGCGCTCGAAGGCGCTGGAGAATGCGGTGGCCGCCTATTATCGTGCGGCCGAGAAGAACGGCTGACGGCCTGCCGGCAGCGCCAGGGCGGAACACCGAAGCGGATATCGGACGAGAGACCGAGAGGGGCACGAGGATGAGCACCACCGACGTCCATGCCGACAGGCACGAGACGAGCTACGAACTGAACGCGGTTCCGCATCCCTATCATCTGGTCGACCCCAGCCCGTGGCCCCTGCTCGGCGCGCTCGCGGCCGGCTGCATGGCGATCGGCGGCGTCCTGTTCATGCATGACGAGGGGCCGGCGCTGCTGATCGCGGGCTTCCTGGGCGTGCTGGCGGTGATGTTCGGCTGGTGGCGCGACGTGATCAAGGAATCGACCTTCCGCAAGCTGCACACCCCGGTGGTGAAGCTGGGCCTGCGCTACGGCATGATGCTGTTCATCGCCTCGGAGGTGATGTTCTTCGTTGCGTTCTTCTGGGCCTATTTCGACTCCAGCCTGTTCGTCAACGAGGCCTCGCAATACGCCCGGGTCGCGGCGACCGGCGGCGTCTGGCCGCCCAAGGGCATCACCCCGGTCGACGCCTTCCACTTCCCGCTGCTGATGACCCTGGTGCTGCTGCTGTCGGGCTGCACCGTGACCTGGGCGCATCACGAGATCGTCGAAGGCCACATGAAGGAGGCGTCGAAGGCGCTCGGCATCACCGTGCTGCTCGGCGCGATCTTCACCTGCATCCAGATCTGGGAATACACCCACTCCGAATTCGGCTTCACCGACGGCGTCTTCGCCTCGACCTTCTACATGGCCACCGGCTTCCACGGCTTCCATGTGCTGGTCGGCACCATCTTCCTGGCGGTGTGCTGGTTCCGGACGGCGCGCGGCGACTTCACCAAGGACAGCCATTTCGGCTTCGAGGCCGCCGCCTGGTACTGGCACTTCGTCGACGCGGTCTGGCTGTTCCTGTTCGTCGCCATCTACTGGTGGGGCGGCCATGGCGGCGCCGTCGCGGCGCACTAGGCCTCGGTGGCTCCTGTCTCTCCCCTGGCCGCGGCGCTGGGCTGCAAATGCCCGCGCTGCGGCCGGGGCCGCCCTGTTCAAGGGCTTCCTGACGGTCGCCGACCGCTGTTCGGCCTGCGACCTTGATCTCTCCGAGGTCGATTCGGGCGACGGTCCGGCCGTCTTCCTGATCTTCATCCTCGGCTTCACCGTGGTGCCGCTGACCCTCTGGCTCGGCTTCGCCTTCGACCTGCCGGACTGGGCGCCGGTCGCGATCGGCGCCACCCTCCTCGTCCTGCTCACCGCGCTCCTGATCCGCCCCGCCAAGGCCTATGTCGTGGCGCTGCAATACCGGCACCGCCGCACCGGCGGCTGAGAGCCCCGCAATGGCATCGCGTTTCCGGCCGGAGCTCTGGCCGACCGTCTTCCTGATCCCCGCCCTCGCCCTGATGCTCGGGCTCGGCATCTGGCAGCTCGAGCGGCTGGCCTGGAAGACCGACCTGATCGACCGGATCGAGCGCGGCCTGGCCGCCCCGCCGGCGCCACTGCCGGCCGAGCTCGATCCCGGCTTCGACTACCGCCACGTCACCGTCACCGGCCGCTTCGACGCCGCCCACGCCTTCCGGCTGCTGGCCCGGGTGAATGACGGCGCCACCGGCATCCAGGTGGTGACGCCGCTGCTGCGCGACGATGGCGGCCCGGCGGTCATGGTCAACCGCGGCTGGGTACCGCTCGGCCCCGACGGCAAGCCCGCCGACTACGACCCGCCGCCCGCGGGCACGGTGACGGTCGAGGGCGTCGCCCGCAGGCCCCTGCCCCAGGGCTGGATGCAGCCCGACAACAGCCCGGCCACCAATGAATGGTTCTGGGCCGACCTGCCGGCCATGGCCGCCGCGGCCGGGCTGGGCGGGGCGGCGCCGGTGGTGGTCGAGCAGGCGGCCGGCCCGGACCGCACGCGCCCCCCGATCGGCGGCCAGACCAAGGTCGATCTGCCGAACGACCATCTCGAATACGCGATCACCTGGTTCAGCTTTGCCTTCATGCTGGTCGCGATCTACCTGCTGCATCATCTGCGGCGCCGTACCGCCCGGAAAGGACCCGACGCATGACCGCCTATGCCGAGATCGCCGCCCATTTCGGCCGCATCGCCGCGCTGTCCAACGCCATCGGCATCCTCGATTGGGACAACGCCACGATGATGCCGAGGGGCGCCGCCGAGACCCGAGCGGAGAGCATGGCGCTGCTGCAGGTGCTGCGCCACGGCATGATCACCGATCAGCGCCTGTCCGACTGGCTGCCGGAGGCCGAGGCCGACAACCGGCTGGGCGAGTGGGAGCGCGCCAATCTGCGCGAGATCCGGCGGCTGTGGACGGTGCAGACGGTGGTGCCGGCCGACCTGGTCGAGGCGTCGAGCAAGGCGGTGTCGGCCTGTGAGATGGCGTGGCGCCAGGCCCGCGCCGATTCGGATTTCGCGTCGCTGCTGCCGAAGCTGCAGGAGGTGCTGCGGTTGCAGCGCGAGATCGGCCGCGCCAAGGGCGAGGCGCTGGGCCTGTCGGCCTATGACGCCCTCTTGAACGACTACGAGCCCGGCGGACGGTCGGAGCGGATCGACGCGCTGTTCGACGACCTCGCCGAATTCCTGCCCGGCTTCACCGAGGAGGTGCTGGCGGCCCAGGCGCGCCGGCCGGCGACGCCGCGGCCGGAGGGCCTGTTCCCGGTCGAATCGCAGCGCGCGCTGGGCATCGCCATGATGGGCGTGCTGGGCTACGATTTCGAGCGCGGGCGCCTCGACGTCTCCACCCACCCGTTCTGCGGCGGCGGCGACAACGATGTCCGGATCACCACCCGCTACGACGAGGCCGACTTCACCCGCGCTTTGATGGGCGTGCTGCACGAGACCGGCCATGCCCTGTACGAGCAGGGGCGGCCGCAGGCCTGGATGAGCCAGCCGGTCGGCCAGGCCCGCGGCATGAGCCTGCATGAGAGCCAGTCGCTGCTGATGGAGATGCAGGCCTGCCGCAGCCGCGAGTTCATCACCTTCGCCGCGCCGCGGATGCGCGACGCCTTCGGCGGCAACGGCCCGGCCTGGGAGGCGGAGGCGCTGTGGCGGCACTACACCCGGGTCGAGCGCGGCTTCATCCGGGTCGACGCCGACGAGGTCACTTATCCCGCCCATGTCATCCTGCGCTACCGGCTGGAGAAGGCGATGATCGCCGGCGAGCTGCCGCTGGCCGATCTGCCGGCCGCCTGGAACGACGGCATGCAGGCGCTGCTGGGCGTGGTGCCGCCGAACGACCGGCTGGGCTGCCTGCAGGACATCCACTGGCCGAGCGGCGGCTGGGGCTATTTCCCGACCTACACGCTGGGCGCCATGACCGCGGCGCAGATCTTCGACGCCGCCAACCGGGCCCAGCCGGACGTCCTGCCCGCGATCGGCCGCGGCGACTTCGCGCCCCTGGTCGGCTGGCTGCGCGCCAACATCCACGGCCAGGGCTCGCGCTGGGAGACCGACGAGCTGCTGACCCGCGCCACCGGCCGGCCGCTCGACGCCGCCGTGTTCAAGGCGCATCTGCGCCGTCGTTATGGCGGTGAGGCCTGACGCCCGAAACTTGCATGCCTCCAATGCGGCTTTGGCGCGCAGGATTTCGTCTCATCAGACGAGTTGAGTCGGAATCCCGCACGCCCGAGGGGGCCGCGCCGCCGCGGCCTTGAGACATGACGACCCGCCTTCCGCGCCAAGTGCTGATCCCGATGATCATCGCCTGCGCGCTGTTCATGGAGAATCTCGATTCGACGGTGATCGCGACGGCGCTGCCGAACATCGCCCATTCCTTCGGCACCGACCCGCTGCATCTCAGCCTCGCCATCACCTCCTACCTGCTCAGCCTCGCCGTCTTCATCCCGGCCAGCGGCTGGATCGCCGACCGGTTCGGCGCCAAGAACGTGTTCCGGACGGCGATCATCGTCTTCACCATCGGCTCCATCCTGTGCGGCCTGTCGAACTCGACCGTCGAGCTGGTCGGCGCCCGCGTGGTCCAGGGCATCGGCGGGGCGATGATGGTGCCGGTCGGCCGGCTGGTGCTGCTGCGCAGCGTCTCGAAATCCGAGCTGGTGCGGGCGATGGCCTATTTCACCACCCCGGCCCTGCTGGGCCCGGTGCTAGGCCCGCCGCTGGGCGGCTTCATCGCCACCTACAGCTCCTGGCGGCTGATCTTCTTCATCAACGTGCCGATCGGCATCATCGGCGTGATCCTGGTCACCCTGTTCATCGACGACATCCGCGAGGAGGAGAGGCCGCCGTTCGACGGCTGGGGCCTGCTGATGACCGGCACCGCCCTGGCCTGCCTGGTGTTCGGCTTCGAGACGCTCGGGCGATCGATCCTGCCGCTGCCGGTGACCTTCGGCCTGCTGATCTTCGGCGCGCTGCTGATCTGGGCCTATGTCCGCCACGCCCACCGGGTGCCGTCGCCGATCATCGACCTGAAGCTGCTGCATGTCCGCACCTTCCGCATCTCGCTGGTCGGCGGCACCATCTTCCGCATCGGCATCGGCGCCATCCCGTTCCTGCTGCCGCTGATGCTGCAGCTCGGCTTCGGCATGACCCCGTTCGAATCCGGCCTGCTGACCTTCGTCAGCGCCGCCGGTGCGCTGTGCATGAAGATGACGGCGGTCCACATCATCCGCGGCCTCGGCTTCCGCCGGGTGCTGGTGTGGAACGCGGCGATCAGCTCGATCTTCCTGATGAGCTATTCGCTGTTCCGGGCCGACACGCCGCATCTGCTGATCATGGCGCTGCTGCTGATGGGCGGCTATTTCCGCTCGCTGCAGTTCACCAGCCTGAACACGCTGGCCTTCGCCGACATCCCGCCGCAGAAGATGAGCCGCGCCTCCAGCTTCTCGAGCACGGCGCAGCAGCTGTCGGCCAGCCTGGGCGTCGCCACCGGCGCGGTGCTGCTGAACCTGACCCTGCTGCTGCATGGCGGCACCACGCTGCGGGCGACCGATTTCTCCTGGGCCTTCGCCGCGGTCGGCCTGCTGTCGCTGGGCTCGGTGCTGATGTTCCTGCGCCTTGCCCCCGATGCCGGCGCCGAGGTCTCCGGCCACGCCGTCGCCCCGGTGGCGCCGGCGGAGCAGCCGGGCTCGCCCCGGGTCGCGCCGGGAGAGTAGGCTTCAGGTCCCCAGCAGCCGGTCGCGGGCGGCATTGAGCCGGGCCGCCATGTCGGCCGAGCCGCCGCGGTCCGGATGGTGCCGCTTCATCATCCGGCGATGCGCCGCCTTCACCGCCGCGGGCGAGGCGCCGACGGGCAGGCCGAGCAGGGCATAGGCCTCGGCCTCCGACATCTCCGTCCCGCGCGGGCCGACCCCGTCCTGCTTGGCCCAGTCCGGGCCGAAGCGGCGGTCGAGATAGGTCTCCAGCACCCGGGCCGAATCGGGGTCGTCGGCGCGGCACTCGAACAGCAGGCGCAGCAGCGCCGGCAGCGGCAGCGAGGCCAGGCTGCGCCCCTCCGCCGGGCCGGGCCGCAGGACATAGCCGTCCATCGCGCCGCTGCCGTGGTCGAGCTGGATGTCGAGGCTGCGCGTCTTCAGCTGCGAGGCGCCGCCCGGCGTCGGGCCGGCTGCGGTCTGCCGGGCGCGGCGCCAGCGCAGGAACCAGGGCAGCCCTTGGATCAGGATCGGCGACAGGCGCTGCAGCCACAGCAGGAGTGCGCCGAGCACGGCGAGCAGCCCGGTCAGCCGGCCGGTCAAGAGCAGGAACAGCCCGAGCCCGGCGAGCAACACGATGCCGCCCCAGCGCATGCCGCGGACCACCTTCTGCGGCTCGGTATTGGCGAACCAGCGGGCGAGCAGCGGCACCCCGAGGCCGAGCGCCAGGACCAGGATGAAAAGCTGGAGCACGGTTGCGGCCTAACCTCCCATCCGCCCGATCAGCGCCGTGACCGCGGCGCCGCGGCGGCGGCCGAGATCCTCCAGCGCCGGGCGGCCACCGGCAGCATAGACCGCCACCGCCGCCAGCAGGTCGCGCAGCTGGCCCGGGCTCGAGGAATCGAACGGGCAATAGGCGCCGCGGGTCAGCCGCGCGATCTCGCGGAAGGCGCGGGCGGCGAGCGGGTCGGGGCCCTCGTGGAACAGGAACACCGGCACGCCGCGCAGCGCCAGCCGGCCGGCCTGGGCGCAGACCGGGTCGAGCGATTCCTCGAAGGCGTCGCCGACGAAGACCAGGGCGTCGACCTTGCCGCGCCCGGCCTCCGCCTCGGCATGGCTCAGCACCCGGCCGAGCTGGGTCTCGCCGGCGCGGCAGCGCACCTTGCTCATCAGCCGCGCCAACTCGACGCCGTCGGAGACCCAGGCCGTGGCCTTGCACTCGCCGAAGCCGCGGTAGAACACCAGTTGCAGGTCCAACCCGCCCAGCGCCGCGGTCTCGGTGAACATCTCGCCCTGCAGGCGGCAGGCGCGGTCCCAGGTGTCCTCGCGGCTCTGCGTCGCGTCGAGCGCGAAGATCAGCCGGCCGCGCCGCCCGTCCTGGCGCTGCGCCGGCGTCGCCGCCACCCGGCGCAGGAAGGCGTCCACCTCCGACCGGCTTTGGCCGGCAGGCAGCTTGTCGTCGGGGCCCGTCATCGGTTCGTGTCCATCACCGATAATGATGGGGACCGGCGGGCGGAAATCCAATCGGAACCGGTTGCGAACCCGTCAGCAGCGGTCACTTAGGCCGACATCCCGGCGCAGCGCGTCCGGCAGCGTCTCGACCGAGCGCAAGGTCGGGCGCGGCGTCCACAGCCAGCGCAGCAGGAAGCGGCGGAAGGGGCGGCGGGAGGTCCGGGTCAGGGCGAAGGTCATGGCCGTGCACTCCGAGGCTTGCCGGGACCACAGATCCATGAGACAAAATCATCATGATCCCTGGTCGATCAAAGCCTATGCGGCCTTTGAGGCCATAGCGAATGATGGTTTCTCGCCTTGGCATGAGCATGGCTAATGAGTGACGCGATCCAGCATCTGCCGCTGGCGGCGCTGCGCACCTTCGACAGCGTGGCCCGGCATCTCAGCTTCACCAGGGCGGCGGCCGAGTTGGCGGTGACCCAGAGCGCCGTGAGCCACCAGATCCGCTCGCTCGAATCCGACATGTGCGTGCGGCTGTTCAAGCGGCTGAATCCCGGCATCGCTTTGACCGAGGCCGGGGCGCAGCTGGCGCCGGAGGTGCGGGTGGCGCTGGAGCGGCTGGGCGCGGCGGTCGCCTACACCAGGCGCTGCGGCCGCGGCGGCGTACTGCGGGTCGGCGCCGGCGGCGCCTTCGCCACCGGCTGGCTGGTGCCGCGGCTCGGCCGCTTCGCCGCCGCGCATCCGGAGATCGAGGTCCGGCTGTCGATGGCGATGCGCAACCCGGACCTGGAGGAGGACGAGCTGGACCTCGCCGTGCTCAGCCAGGAGATCAGTCAGGAGTCGGGCCGGTCGCTGCAGCTGGACGGCGAGGCGGTGCTGTTCGAGGAGCGGATCTACCCGGTGTGCAGCCCGACGCTGCTGCCCTTGCTCCGCACTCCGGCCGACCTGGCCCGGATCACCCTGCTGCATGAGGAGTGCGACGAGGCGCCGTCGCCGCGCTCGGCCCTGAGCTGGGAGCCGTGGCTGGAGCGGCTGGGCGTGGCGGACCAGCCGCGGCGCAGCGCCATCCGCCTCAGCCATTTCACCCTGGTGCTGGCGGCGGCGCTGGACGGCGTCGGCGTGGCGCTCGGCCGCGAGCAGCTGATCCAGGCGGCGCTGGCCGAAGGTCGCCTCGTCCGCCCGTTCGGGCCGGAGCTGGAGCTGCGCAGCCGCCGCCAGGTGATCCGCTGGCGCAGTGCGCCCGGCAACGAGTCCCGCATCGCGGCGTTCCGAAGCTGGCTTCTGGCGGAAAGCGCGGCCGAGCGTTAGCCTCGTCCCGGTGCTCCACCACCTCGGATCGACGATGCCCTCTTCGCGCGCCCCCCTCCTCGCCGGCCTGGCCGCCGCCTTCCTCCTCGGCCTCGCCGCCCCGGGCGCCCGGGCACAGGGCACGGCCGCCGCTCCCCGCGAGATCATCGTCGCCACCGCCCCGGTCAACTCGCCACTCGGCCGCTGGGGCAACGCCTTCGTCGAGCGGCTGAAGGCGGATCAGCCGGTGTCGGAGGCGATCACCGCCGGTGCGCTGCCGAATGTCGCGCTGCTGCAGAGCGGCCGGGTGGCGATCGGCCTGGTCTCGCTCGACGTCGCCGCCGCGGCGTGGGGCGGCACCAGCCCGATGGCGCCGGGCATGAAGTTCGACCATCTGCGTGCCCTGGCGCCGGTGGCGCCGGCCGCGGTGCTGCGCTTCGTGGTGCCGGCGGGCAGCGGCATCGCCACCGCCTCCGGCCTCGCCGACAAGCGCGTGGCCGTGGCCACCGACGACGCCCTGACCGAACCGATGCTGACGGCGCTGGGCATCAAAGCGACGCTGCGGCGCCTGCCGCTGACCGAGGTGGCGAAGCAGTTCGCCGACAAGAAGATCGACGCGGTCGCGGTCACCGGCCTGGAGCCCTTCGCCCTGCCGGCGCAGCAACCGGCCGTCACCTTCGGCCTGACGGTCGCCGAGATCGCCAGGGTGGCCGGCGTGATCCCGGGCGTGGCCGCCGCCGCGGTGCCGCTGCCGCCGGCGCCCCCTGCTCCGGCCGATCCCGCCGCCCCGGTGGACCCGGCCGCTGCGCCGGCCGCCCTCACGCCGGCGCCGCAACCGCTGCCGCCCAGTGCCGGCATGTGGACCTGGCTGGTCGCGACCGACGCGCTGCCCGAGGAGGTGGCCCGCCGCGCCACTCAGATCGCGGTCGGCGAGGCGGTGGCGCTGGCCGAGGCGGCCGGCTTCGAAGCCTCGCCGGCGCTCGACCCGCTGACCAACCGCGCCCTGCCCTTCCACCGCGGCGCCGCCGCAGCCTGGGCCGCGCATGGCGTCACGGTGCCGCCGGACCAGGTGCGATGAGACAGTCCCTCAGCTCATAGGATCGTCATCGCGAGGCAGGCGTCGACATCAGAGCGAGTCGCCTCTCCCGCCTGCGAGGCCTTTTCAGAACGCCGTCGTTGGGCCGGTCCGTCCCTTCCATTGTCCAGCGGATAGATGGGTGACATTTTAGACCGGATAGATGGGTGACAGATGCGTCGGGGTGGGGGGCCGGCG
>NZ_JBQJIK010000113.1:0-19787 GCF_052078665.1 Inquilinus sp. CA228
ATCAACCACACTCTCTGATCCATGGCACAGCTCTCTTCCCAAGGCATCGGCAGGCCCTCCCTGCCAAATTAGAGCTGTCACCCATCTATCCGGGCTATTCTGTTACCTCTCTATCCGGGCTGGACACTGTTCGTTGCCTCTCCCGCTTGCGGGAGAGGTCGGGCTCGCGCAGCGAGACCGGGTGAGGGCTGGCACAGGCCTCGACAAAGGGCCCTCACCCGGAGCCGCTTCGCGTCTCCGACCTCTCCCGCAAGCGGGAGAGGCAATCGGACGGCTCCGCTCGCGGACTCGTCCCGGTCAGTGATTCCCGGCCAGGACTTCGCGCTTGCCGACATGGTTGGCCGGGCTGACCACGCCCTCCTGCTCCATCCGCTCGATCAGCCGCGCCGCGCGGTTGTAGCCGATCTGCAGGTGGCGCTGGATGAAGCTGGTCGACGCCTTGCGCTCGCGCGCCACCAGCGCCACCGCCTGGTCGTACAGGTCGTCGCCCGACCCGCCCTCGCCGTCCAGGCCGAGCGAGTCGAAGCCGCCGCCGTCGTCCTGATCCTCCAGCACCGAGTCGTTGTAGGACGGCTCGCCCTGGGCCTTGAGGTGGCGCACCGTCTCCTCGACCTCGCCGTCGGAGACGAAGGGGCCGTGCACGCGGGTGATGCGGCCGCCGCCGGCCATGTACAGCATGTCGCCCTGGCCCAGCAGCTGCTCGGCCCCGCCCTCGCCCAGGATGGTGCGGCTGTCGATCTTGGAGGTGACCTGGAAGCTGATGCGGGTCGGGAAGTTGGCCTTGATCGTGCCGGTGATGACGTCGACCGAGGGGCGCTGCGTCGCCATGATCAGGTGGAGGCCGGCGGCGCGCGCCATCTGCGCCAGCCGCTGGATCAGCGCCTCGATGTCCTTGCCCGCCACCAGCATCAGGTCGGCCATCTCGTCGACGATGATGACGATGTAGGGCAGCTCGGTCAGGTCGATCGGCTGGTCCTCGAAGATCGGCTTGCCGGTGTCCGGGTCGAAGCCGGTCTGCACGCGGCGGGTCAGCACCTCGCCCTTGGCCTTGGCCTCGCGCAGCCGCTGATTGTAGCCCTCGATGTTGCGGACGCCGACCTTGGACATCGCCCGGTAGCGGTCCTCCATCTCGCGCACCGCCCATTTCAGGGCGACCACCGCCTTCTTCGGATCGGTGACGACCGGCGCCAGCAGATGCGGGATGCCCTCGTAGATCGACAGCTCGAGCATCTTCGGGTCGACCATGATGAAGCGCACCCTGTCCGGCGGCAGCCGGAACAGCAGCGACAGGATCATGGTGTTGATCGCGACCGACTTGCCCGAGCCGGTGGTGCCGGCCACCAGCAGATGGGGCATGCGGGCCAGGTCGGCGATGATCGGGCCGCCGCCGATGTCCTTGCCCAGCACCAGGCCCAGCTTCGACCCCGCCTTGTCCATCTGGTCGGAGCCGAGCAGCTCGCGCAGCAGCACCATCTCGCGCTTCTGGTTCGGCAGCTCGATGCCGATGACGTTGCGGCCGGGCACCACGGCGACGCGGACCGACACGGCGCTCATCGACCGGGCGATGTCGTCGGCCAGGCCGATGACGCGGCTGGACTTGGTGCCGGGCGCCGGCTCCAGCTCGTACAGGGTGACCACCGGGCCGGGATTGACCTTCACGATCGAGCCGCGGACGCCGAAATCGCTCAGCACCTGCTCCAGCGCCGCGGCGTTCTGCTCCAGCACCCGCGGGTCGGCCACGGCCGGGCGCTTGGTCGGGTCGGGCAGGGTCAGCAGGTCGAGCGGCGGCAGCTCATAGGTGTCGGGCGGCGCCAGCTCGAAGCTGGTCTGGCGCGGCGGCGGCGCGGCCGAGCGGCGCTGCGCCGGCTCGATCGCTGCAGGGGCGACCCGCTGCATCGGCGGCGCGGCGGGGCGGCGCGGCGGCTCCTCCACCGGGCGCAGTGAGGGCAGGTCGATCAGGTCGTCGTCCTCCTCCTCGGGCAGGTCCTCGGGCTCGGTGCGGCCGCCGCCGATGATGATCGGCGGGCGCGACGGCGCGCGCTCCTCCTCCCCGGCCTCCGGATCGCCGATCCGCGGCCCGGGCGGGTTGGCGCGGGCGAAGCGCGGCCGCGCCGCCGGGCCGGCCCCGGGCATGGCGAAGGCGGCCGGCGCTTCGGGGGCGGGCTCGCGCCGCATCATGCTGGAGGCGACGGTGCCGGCGCCGTGCAGCGTGCGCAGGCCGAGCCATTGCAGCACCCGGCCGATCGCGCGCAGCACGGATCCGGTGACCGACGCACCGGCGCGGGCGCCGGCGCCGGTCACCGATCCGACCCGGTGCCATTCGGTCGAGGACAGGCCGAGCGCGACCAGCACCAGCAGCAGGCCGACCGCGCCGGTGGCGATCGCCAGCCAGAAGATGGCGACCGGCCCGGCCGAAAGGATCACGGTGTCGGAGATCCGGCGCAGGATCATCGACCCGACGGCGCCGCCGAGCGAGCCGCGCTCGGCCCAGCCCTCGATCGCCGGCAGGGGCGACAGGCCGGCAGCCAGGAACAGCACGCCGAACAGCAGGCTGGTGACGCGCCACCACACCCGGTCCAGCGGCTGGTGGCGCATCAGCCGCCAGGCCCAGAACAGCGGCAGCACGGCCAGCAGGAAGGCGCCGATGCCGAGCGTCTGGATCAGGAGGTCGGCGACATGCGCGCCGGGCCGGCCCAGCAGGTTGGCGGCGGGCCCGGCCTTGGCGGTGTTCCAGGACGGGTCGGTCGGGGCGTAGCTGACCAGCGCGACCAGCAGGCCGCAGCCGAACACGGCGATGCCGAAGCCGCTCAGCTCGCGCACCCGGTTGCGCAGGAACTCCTGCACCACCGGGGGCAGGAAGCGCTTGCCCGGGGCGGCGCGCCCGGAGCTGCGCGTCACCGCGGTTCGACGGGATGAGGTTCCGGCCATCGTCATTCTGCCGCCTCGGCTCGGGACAGGATCTCGCCGAGCCGGGTCAGGGCGCGCCCGACCGTCTCGGCGTCATGGACCACGGCGATGCGCAGCCAGCGCCGGCCGATCTCCGGCCGGTCCAGGCGCGTGATGTAGCCGCCGGGCAGGGTGCGGATCGCGGCCTCGGCCCACAGCCGGCGGGCGGCGGCCTCGCCGTCGCCGACATCGAGCCACAGGAAGAAGCCACCCTCCGGCCGGCGGAAGCCGAAGCGCCCGCCCAGCGCCGCCTCGGCGGCATCGAACTTGGCCCGGTACAGTGCCCGGTTCTCGACGACATGCGCGTCATCGGCCCACAGCGCGGCGGAGGCGGCCTGGATCGGCAGCGGCATGCCGGCGGCGGAATGGCTGCGCAGCCGCAGGAAGGCCGCGACCAGCGCCGGGTCGCCGGCGACGAAGCCCGAGCGCAGCCCGGCCGCATTCGACCGCTTCGACAGCGAATGGAACACCAGCAGGTTGTCCAGCGACCCGCCGTCCCGGCCGGCCGCGACCTCCAGCACCCCGACCGGCGGATCGCGGTCATAGATCTCGGCGTAGCACTCGTCGGCCGCCAGGATGAAGCCATGGGTCCGGGCCAGGCCGATGGCGCGGTCGAGATAGGCCCGGCTGGCGACGGCGCCCTGCGGGTTGGTCGGGTTGCACAGATACAGCAGCTTCAGCCGGGCCAGCAGCGGGGCGTCGGCCGCCAGCGCGTCGAGATCGGGCAGGAAGCCGGTGGCGGGCCCGGCCGGCAGGAACACCGGCTCGGCCCCGGCCATCACCGCGGCGCCCTCATAGGGCGCGTAGAACGGATCGGGCAGCGCCACTGCCGGCACCTGGTTGGCGCCGGGGCGGTGGTCGACCGCCAGCTCGGCCACCAGGAACAGCGCCTCGCGGGTGCCGGACACCGGCAGGACATGGGCCGGGTCGACCAAGCCATCGGGCAGCTGGAATCGGCGCTGCAGCCAGCCGGCGCAGGCCTCGCGGAAGGCCGGGGTGCCGGCCACCGGCGGATAGCGGTTCCAGCTGCCGGCATTGGCGGCCAGGATCTCGGCCAGGAAGGCCGGCGGCTGGTGCTGCGGCTCGCCGACCGACATGGCCAGCGGCGCCACCCCCTCCGGCGGCGTGACCGTGGACAACAGCGTCGCCAGCCGCGCGAACGGATAGTCCGCCAGCCGTTCCAATGCCTCGTTGAGTCGGCCGCCCCGCATGCTCTTCTGCAACACCCTATTCCGCGTCGGGCCGGCTGCCACCGGCCTCATCCCTCGCTTCCGGCGGCCGGAGCCGCCGCGAAACAGCGCTTAGATTCCAATCACTTTATCCGATCTTCTGACCTCTCCTGTCAAATCCGGCGTGGCCGGGCGGCCGGTCCGGCGCGCTTTTCCGGCCACGGTGTGGCCGGTCCGGCACGGTCGGAGAACGCTCGGACGAATCACGAACGAATCGGGATCGGGTCGCGACGCGAAATTGCCCGGGTCAAAACCCGAATGGGATCGACAGCGCCATCATGCTGCCGCCGCCGCCGGACGAGCCCCAGGCGCCGCCGGCGGCGACGCCGACGCCCCGCCGCTCGGAACACCCCGTGGCCAGCACCAGGAGGCATAGGAGGAGAATCCGAACCATGCTGAAATCCTACCACGAAACCGCGGCCGGACACCCGGTCATGTGACACGCCGCCACTGGACAGGGCGGCACCGCGCTCCGATGCTGCGCGCCATGAACGACAGCACCTCTTTGCGCAGCCAGGTCGTGGTGGTCGGCGGCGGCCTCGCGGGGGCGACCATGGCGGCCGCCCTCGGCCAGGCCGGGATCGACACCGTGATCCTGGACCAGGAGCCGGCGGCCGCCCGCACCCTGCCCGGCTTCGACGGCCGCACCACCGCGCTGTCCTACGGCTCGCGCCGGATCGTCGCCTCGGCCGGGCTGTGGGATGCGGTGGCGGGCCAGGCCGAGCCGATCCTCGACATCCGCATCGCCGACGGCCGGGCCCCGGTGTTCCTGCATTTCGACCACCAGGAGATGGCCGGCGAATCGGACGGCGCCCCGTTCGGCCACATCGTCGAGAACCGGCTGCTGCGGCTGGCGCAGTTCGAGCGGCTGGACGCCCTGCCGGCGGTGCGCCACGTCGCCCCGGCCAAGGTGGTGGCGGTCGAGACCGGTACCGGCCACGCCGCCGTGACCCTGGCGGACGGCCGGGTGGTGCGGGCGGACCTGGTGATCGGGGCCGACGGCCGCGGCTCCTTCACCCGCCAGCAGCTGGGCATCCCGGCGCGCAGCTTCGCCTACCGGCAGAAGGCGGTGGTCTGCGTCATGGCGCATGCCGAGCCGCATCAGGGCGTGGCGGTCGAGCATTTCCTGCCGGCCGGCCCCTTCGCCGTGCTGCCGATGACCGACGATGCCGAGGGCAACCACCGCTCCTCGATCGTCTGGACCGAGCATCCGGACACCGCCGACGACCTGGTGCACCGCCCGGTGACCGCCTTCGACGCGGCGCTGCAGGCCACGGTCGGCGACTGGCTGGGCCCGGTGCGGTGCTTAGGCAAGCGCTTCACCTATCCGCTCGGCGTCGTCCATGCCCGGCGCTACGGCGCCCGGCGGGCGGCACTGATCGGCGAGGCGGCGCATGCCATCCACCCGAT
Organism: Inquilinus sp. CA228; assembly: GCF_052078665.1. NCBI lineage: Bacteria > Pseudomonadati > Pseudomonadota > Alphaproteobacteria > Rhodospirillales > Rhodospirillaceae > Inquilinus > Inquilinus sp. CA228. Next base: position 5,586 of record NZ_JBQJIK010000113.1, read on the forward strand.
CGCCGGCCAGGGCCTCAATCTCGGCCTGCGCGACATCGCCGTGCTGTCCGGCCTGCTGGTCGAGCGCAGCCGGCTCGGCCTCGACCTCGGCGATCCCACGATGCTGCAGCGCTACGAGCAGGCGCGGCGGCCGGACAATGTCGCCATGATCCTGGCGACCGACGGGCTGAACCGGCTGTTCTCGACCGACCTGGCCCCGGTGCAGCTGGCCCGCGACATCGGCCTCGCCGCCGTCGGCCGCCTGCCGCCGATCAAGCGCTTCTTCATGCGCCAGGCGATGGGGCTGGGAGCTCGGCAGCGGTCCTGACGGGGCGCCCGAGGTCCATTACGGCGTGGGAACGTGGAAGGCCGTCGCCGCAACCACGACCGCGGCGAAAGCGTAGGCGAATGAAAACACGGCCAGCGCCGCCGCGGCCGGCATCGCGCTCTGCGCGCGGGAAAACAGAACGCTGGCAAGGATGATCTGCAGCACCAGGAAGATGGTGTAGATCCCCCCGTCGGCCCCCCAGAATCCCGGCTCTCCCAAGAGTCCGGCGACCACGACGAGGGCCTGGCTGGCCGCGACCGGGATCAGGAACACCAGCAGGCGCGGTTGCCGTCGGACGACCCCGAGGAGCGATCCCACGGCGAGGCAGATCACGCCCAAGGCGGGAACGGCCGTGAACGGTCCCAGCGCGAAGGGCCATCGGATCGAGGAGAAGAAGTACTCCGGCAGGTAGGCAGAAAGCCGGATGACGTCGTCCATGTCCAACCTCCGGTCCCCGCGGCACTCGATCCGAAGGACTATGTCAGCGGATAGCTCTCCAGGATCTCATAGACCGCGCCGTCGCGGCCGACATGGCTCTGGTACAGATGGAAGGCGTCGACCGGGAAGGGCTCGGCGCGGAACGGGCCGTGCTCCAGCAGCCAGCGCTCGACCCGCTCGGCCGGGGCCTGGCGCAGCCGGGCCAGGGTGACGTGCGGGGCATAGCTGCGGTCGTCCGGCGGCTGGCCGGCGGCGACCAGAGCGCGGTCGATCTTGGCGTGCAGGAAGTGCAGCCCCGGCTCCGCCGCCACCCCGGCCCACAGGATCGAGGCGGCGCGCTTCGTGCCGAACTGGCCGACGCCGTCCAGCGCCAAACGGAAGCCGGGGGCGGCGATGGCGTGCAGCGCCTGGTCGATCTCCTCCGCCTCCAGCGTGTCGACCTCGCCGATGAAGCGCAGCGTCAGGTGGAAATCCGCCGGGTTGGTCCAGCGCGCCCCGGGCACGCCGCCCTGCAACAGGGAGAGTCGGGGCCGCAGCGCGGCGGGGATGGCGATGGCGATGAACAGGCGGAGCATGGCGATCCTCGGCTCAACCGAGGGCAAAGCCGGCGCGGTAGCGGGCCGGGCTGGTGGCGAGGCGGCGGCGGAAATGGTGGCGCAGCGTGTCGGCCGAGCCGAAGCCGCATTCGGTGGCGATGCGCTCGACCGGCAGGGCGGTGGTCTCCAGCAGGTCGCGGGCCAGCGCCAGGCGCTCACTCACCAGCCATTCGGCCGGGGTGGTGCCGGTGGCCTCGCGGAACCGGCGCAGGAAGGTGCGCAGGCTCATCCCCGCCTCGCCGGCCAGCCGCTCCAGCGGCAGGTCCTCGGCCAGGTGGCGGCGGGCCCAGTCGAACAGCGCGGCCAGGCGCGGCCGCTCCTCGACCTGCACCGGCCGGTCGACATATTGCGCCTGGCCGCCCTCGCGATGCGGCGGCACCACCAGGCGCCGCGCCACCTGGTTGGCGATCCGGGCGCCCCAGTCGCGCCGCACGATGTGCAGGCACAGATCCAGCCCGGCGGCGCTGCCGGCCGAGGTCAGCACCTGGCCCTCGTCGACATACAGCACGTCCGGCACGATCCGGATGTCGGGATACTGCGCGGCCAGGTCCTCGGCATAGCGCCAATGGGTGGTGGCGCGGCGGCCGGCCAGCACGCCCGCGGCGGCCAGAACGAAGACGCCGGAGCAGATCGAGACCAGCCTTGTACCGCGGTCATGGGCCCGGCGCAGCGCGGCCAGCAGCGGCTCGGGCGGGATCTCGCGGATGCCGCGCCAGCCGGGCACGACGATGGTGCCGGCTTCCTCCAGCGCCTCCAGCCCGGCCTCGGCCTGGACCAGGACGCCGCCGATGGCGCGCAGCGGCCCGGGCTCGGCGGCGCAGACGATGAAGCGGTACCAGTCGGCGAATTCCGGCCGCGGCAGGCCGAACACCTCGACCGCGACGCCGAACTCGAAGGTGCACAGCCCGTCATAGGCGAGCACGGCGACGCTGCGGTTCGGCGGCGGGTGTGACATGGGCGATGGGAACGCCATCGCGGCCGGAGCGTCAAGGACGGGCGCTGCATGCCTTCTACCGTCATCGCGAGGAGCGCAGCGACGTGGCGATCCAGCGGCTCGATTCCTGGAGGGCCACGCCCCTGCGGGGCTCGCCATGACGGTGGGGAAGAGCGGCTGCTTGCCTCAAATGTGGATCGGCCGGCCGTCGACCGCCAGCGCCGCTTCCTTGACCACCTCGTTCAGGGTCGGGTGGGCGTGGCAGGTGCGGGCGATGTCCTCGGCCGAGGCGCCGAACTCCATCGCCAGCACGCATTCGGCGATGATGGTGCCAGCCTCGGCGCCGATGATGTGCACGCCCAGCACCCGGTCGGTCTTGGCGTCGGCCAGGATCTTGACGAAGCCGTCGGTCGCGTTCATCGCCCGCGCCCGGCCATTGGCCAGGAACGGGAACTTGCCGGCCTTGTAGGCCACGCCGGCCTGCTTCAGCTCCTCCTCGCTGCGGCCGACCGAAGCCACCTCGGGCCAAGTGTAGACCACGCTCGGGATGGCGTCGTAGTTCACATGGCCGGCCTGGCCGGCCAGGATCTCGGCCACCGCCACGCCCTCATCCTCGGCCTTGTGCGCCAGCATCGCGCCGGCGATGACGTCGCCGATGGCGTAGATGCCCTCGACATTGGTGCGGAAGTGCTTGTCGGTCTTGACCCGGCCGCGCTCGTCCAGCTCGACGCCGGCGGCGTCCAGCCCGAGCCCGTCGACATAGGGCCGGCGGCCGATCGACAGCAGCACGTAGTCGGCCTGGATGGTCTCGGCGTCGCCGCCCTTGGCCGGCTCGACCGTCAGGGTCACGCCGGTGTCGGTCTTGGTCGCGGCCGTGACCTTCGAGCTCAGCTTGAACGTCATGCCCTGCTTGGCCAGGATGCGCTGCATCTGCTTCGACACCTCGCCGTCATTGGTCGGCAGGATGCGGTCGAGGAACTCCACCACCGTGACCTTGGCGCCGAGGCGGGACCAGACCGAGCCGAGCTCGAGCCCGATGACGCCGCCGCCGATCACCACCAGGTGCTTCGGCACCTCCGGCAGCGACAGCGCGCCGGTCGAGGTGACGATCCGCGTCTCGTCGGCCTCGACGCCCTTCAGCGGGGTCGAGTCGGAGCCGGTGGCGATGATGAAATTCTTGGCGGCGTAGGTCTTGCCCTCGACCTCGATCCGGTCCTTGGCGGTGAAGCGGGCGTGGCCCTTCAGCCGGTCGATCTTGTTCTTCTTGAACAGGAAGTCGATGCCGTCGGTGTTGGCCTTCACCACCTTGTCCTTGTGGCCCATCATGCCGGGCAGGTCGAGCTCGACCCCCGCGATCTTGATGCCGAAGGCGGCCAAAGCGTGCCCGGCCTCCTCGAACTTCTCCGACGCGTGCAGCAGCGCCTTGGACGGGATGCAGCCGATGTTCAGGCAGGTGCCGCCGAGCGTCGGCATCTTCTCGACGCAGGCGGTCTTGAGCCCGAGCTGGGCGGCGCGGATGGCGGCGACATAGCCGCCGGGGCCGGAGCCGATCACGATCACGTCATAGGTGGCGGTGGGTTCGGTCATCGCTCGCACTCAGCTTGCGGAAGGATGGCCGCAAACTGCATGAGCCGGCGCCGCACCGCAACTGCATCGAGCGGGCGTCTGCCATCCCGGGATGATATGCGGGCCTATGGTCCGGCCGCGGATGAACGGCGCTGATCCCGGCGAACCCGGCATCCGCAGATGCAACATCCCGCTACTACCCACCGCCTGCCGCGCCTTCCTAGGGTGTCGGAAACACAAGGAAGAACGGGAGCTTGGGATGGGATGTCGCGGAGGCGGCCTGGCGGTCGCCGCAGTGCTGGTCCTGGCCGGCGCCGCCCGGGCGCAGATGACCCTGCCGGACCTGCCGAAGCCGACCGGCGCCGAGCTGTTCAAGCAGCAATGCCAGACCTGCCACACCCTGAAACCGTCCGACCCGCCGCGCCAGGGGCCGCTGCTGCTCGGCATCTTCGGCCGCAAGCCGGGCAGCGTCCCCGGCTTCCATTACTCGGCGGGTTTCGCCAAGGCCGACTTCGTCTGGGACGACTCGCATCTCGACGCGATGCTGACCAACCCCCAGGCCCTGATCCCCGGCGCGGTCATGCCCTACCGGCAGAAGGACCCCGCCACGCGCCAGGCCATCATCGCCTTCCTGAGGGACCAGACATGACCGCCAAGCCCGTGCATTCGATGATCCGCGTCCTCGACGAGGCGCGGTCGGCCGAATTCTACCGCCGCGCCTTCGGGCTGGAGCCGGCGGACCGCTTCGGCTTCGACGACTTCACCCTGGTCTATCTGCGCAACGCCGCCTCGCCCTTCGAGGTCGAGCTGACCGTCAACCACGGCCGGACCGAGCCCTATGCGCTGGGCGATGGCTACGGCCATCTCGCGGTCACGGTCGCCGAGCTGGATGCCGAGCATGCGCGGATGAACGAGGCCGGGCTGAAGCCAGGCCCGCTGCGCGAGATGAAGCATGAGGGCCAGCGCCTGGCCCGGTTCTTCTTCCTCTCCGACCCGGACGGGTACCGCATCGAGGTGATCGAGCGGGGCGGCCGCTTCGTCTGAACCGCCGTCCCGCATGGACAGAACAGCCAGCCGGAAAAGCCAGCAAGGGAGTACGCCAGATGAGAGAGGTCGATCGTCGCGTCACATTCGATCGCCGCCGTTTCCTGCACGGCGTCGCGGTCATCCCGCCCGCCGTCGCCGTCGCCGCGCGGGTCGGCCTGCCGGTCGGCACCGCCTGGGCCGACACCGCCAAGGCGCTGAAGCCGGAGACGATGCAGACCCTGGCCCGCATGGCGCGGGACATCTATCCGCACGACCATCTGTCCGACCTGTACTACATCGCCGCGGTCACGCCCTGGGACGACAAGGCCGCCAAGGACGATGCGGTCAAGGCGCTGGTCGAGGACGGGGTCGCCCGGCTGGACCAGGACGCCCAGGACCGGCACGGCAGCGCCTATGCCGCGGTGGCGCAGGAGGAGGATCGCACCGCCCTGCTGCGCGGCATCGAGCAGACCGCTTTCTTCAAGAAGCTGCGATCCGACCTGGTGGTGTCGCTCTACAACCAGCCCGACCTCTGGCCGCTGTTCGGCTACGAGGGCTCGTCGGCCGACAAGGGTGGCTACATCCACCGCGGCTTCGGCGACATCGACTGGCTGCCGGGCGCGTGAGGGGGAATGGCCATGGCACAGTTCGACCTGAACGACGACGGTCTCGTCGTTATCATCGGCTCCGGCGCCGGCGGCGGCACGCTCGGCAACGAGCTGGCCCAGAAGGGCATCAAGACCGTGATCCTGGAGGCCGGCGCCCGGCACGAGATCCAGGATTTCATCAACGACGAATGGGCCAGCTTCGTGCAGCTGGCCTGGACCGACGCCCGCACCACCTCCGGCGGCTGGCGGGTGGCGCACGACTTCCCCAACCTGCCGGCCTGGATCGTCAAGTCGGTCGGCGGCTCGACCGTGCACTGGGCCGGGGCATCGCTGCGCTTCGACACGCATGAGTTCAAGGCCCGCACCACCTATGACGCGGTGCCCGGCGCGACGCTGCTGGACTGGCCGGTCACGTTGGAGGAGATGGAGCCCTGGTACGCCAAGGCCGAGGACAGGATGGGCGTGACCCGGACCAACGGCATCTCCGGCCTGCCGGGCAACAACAACTACAAGGTGCTGGAGGCCGGCGCGAAGAAGCTGGGCTACAAGGAGGTGCACACCGGCCGGATGGCAATCAACAGTCAGCCGCGCGACGACCGGGGCTCCTGCCAGCAGATCGGCTTCTGCTTCCAGGGCTGCAAGTCCGGTGCCAAATGGTCGACGCTCTACACCGAGATCCCGAAGGGCGAGGCCACCGGCAATCTCGAGGTGCGGCCGGGCTGCATGGCGGTGAAGATCGAGCATGACACGTCGGGCAAGGTCACCGGCGTGGTCTATGTCGACGGCGACGGCAAGACCCAGCGGCAGAAGGCGCGGGTGGTGGCCGTGGCCGGCAACTCGATCGAAAGCCCGCGCCTCCTGCTGAACAGCGCGTCCAGCCTGTTCCCGGACGGGCTGGCCAACAGCTCCGGCCAGGTCGGGCGCAACTACATGCGCCACACCACCGGCACGGTGTGGGGCGTCTTCGACCGGCCGGTGCACATGTATCGCGGCACCACCATGGCCGGTATCGTCCGCGACGAGGCGCGCAACGACCCCAGCCGCGGCTTCCTCGGCGGCTATGAGCTGGAGACGCTGTCGCTGGGCCTGCCCTTCCTGGCCGCCTTCCTCGACCCCGGCGCCTGGGGCCGCAGCTCCACCAGTGCGCTCGACGACTACGCCAACATGGCGGGGATGTGGATCGTGGGCGAGGACATGCCGCAGGAGGGCAACCGGATCACGCTCGACCCCGTGGTGAAGGACACGAACGGCCTGCCGGTGGCCAGCGTGCATTACGACGACCACGCCAACGACCGGGCGATGCGCGACCATGCCTTTCGCCAGGGCAGCGCGATCTACGAGGCGGTGGGCGCGACCCGGGTGATCCGGACGCCGCCCTATCCCAGCACCCACAATCTCGGCACCAACCGGATGAGCGAGAAGCCGCGCGACGGGGTGGTCAACGGCCACGGCCAGGCGCATGACATCAAGAACCTGTTCGTGTCGGACGGCAGCCAGTTCACCACCGGCGCCGCCTGCAACCCGACCCTGACCATCGTGGCTCTGGCGATCCGCCAGGCCGCCTTCATCGCCGACTCGATGGGCAGGAAGGAGATCTGACGGCGGGCGGGGCCCCGGCGCGGGGCCCCGCGGTCAGGCGGCGACGTCGGCGCGGGCCTGCTGGTGCAGGGCCTTCGGGCCGGCCCAACTCTGCGTCTGCAGGTAGATCAGGCAGGAGCAGCGCAGCAGCGAGGCGAAGTTGTCGGCCTTGCCGTGCAGGTCCAGCACCTCGTCATGCAGCTTGGTCAGGAAGCGGCCGAGGCTCAGCCCCTCGCCGGCGGCGATCTCCTCCAGCACCACCCAGAACAGCGCCTCCAGCCGGATCGAGGTGCCGTGGCCCCCGATCCGCAGGGATCGCGTCTCGCACTGGTAGTTCTCGATGGGCTGATGCGCGAACAGGCGGCACATCGGATCCTCCACTGGCTGGCTTTTGTGGAACTCCAGCCCCATCCGCCGGCCATGTCAATCCGGCCAGGGGCGGAGACGGCGGCCGCGCCGCCGCCTATTCCGGCCGGCCGAGCTGGCCGTCCAGGGCGGCGGTCAGGTCCAGGATCTGGCGATTCAGGGCGTCGAGCTGCGGCAGGGTCAGGCCGGAGCGCCCCAGCAGCGACTCGCCCAGGCACTGGCTGCGGGCGAACAGGGCGCGGCCGGCCTCGGTCAGCCGGACCTGGACCTCGCGCTCATTGTCCGGACTGCGCCGCCGCTGCACGAGCCCGGCCGTTTCCATCCGCTTCACCAGCGGCGTGATCGTGCTCGAATCGAGGGCGAGGCGGGACGCGATGGCGCCGATCGTCCGGCCGTCCTCCTCGCCGAGCACGTTCAGCACGAGATACTGCGGATAGGTGATGCCCATCTCGTCCAGCAGCGGCTTGTAGGTCCGGTTGATGGCGATGTTGGTCCGGTAGAGCGTGAAGCAGATCTGCTCGTCCAGGGCCAGCGGACGGTCCTTCGGCAAGGGCATGGGGCGCCTCCTGTTCCTGATGCGCGATCATATTTATCACAAAAAATGATATCGCGATAAAAATATCGCTGGACGTCGCCTCCGGGATCGGGTAACTCTTTGTTTATCGCGATAACAGTTATCGCGACATCAATGGAGCAGCAGATGGACCACAGCGAGCACAGGACGGACGGGATGTCGCGCCGGCTCGTCCTGGCGGCGGGGGTTGGACTCGCCGCCGCGGCGGCCCTGCCGCATTCTTCCCTGGCGCAGACCGGCGCCGCACCTTCACGCCCAGCATCGGGAGACAGCATCATGAGCAGCGGACTGTTCGCGACCAAGGACGGCACCACCCTCTTCTACAAGGACTGGGGCCCGCGCGACGCCCAGCCGATCGTGTTCCACCATGGCTGGCCGCTCAGCAGCGACGACTGGGACACCCAGATGCTGTACTTCCTGGGCCAGGGCTACCGCGTGGTCGCCCATGACCGGCGCGGCCATGGCCGGTCCAGCCAGACCGACACCGGCAACGAGATGGACACCTACGCCTCGGACGTGGCGCAGCTGGTGGCGCATCTCGACCTGAAGGGCGCCATCCATATCGGCCATTCGACCGGCGGCGGCGAGGTGGCGCGCTATGTCGCCCGGCATGGCGGCAACGGCCGGGTGGCCAAGGCGGTGCTGGTCGGCGCCGTGCCCCCGGTGATGGTGAAGTCGGAGAAGAACCCCGGCGGCCTGCCCCTCGAGGTGTTCGACGGCTTCCGCCAGGCCCTCGCGGCCAACCGGGCGCAGTTCTACCGCGACGTGCCGGAAGGCCCGTTCTACGGCTTCAACCGTCCGGGCGCGAAGGTCTATCGGGGCGTGATCGACAATTGGTGGCGCCAGGGCATGATCGGCGGCGCCAAGGCGCAATACGACTGCATCAAGGCGTTCTCGGAGACCGACTTCACCGAGGATCTGAAGGCGATCGCGGTGCCGGTGCTGGTGATGCATGGCGACGACGACCAGATCGTGCCGATCGCCGATTCGGCGCCGCTCTCGGCCAAGCTGCTGAAGCAGGGCACGCTGAAGGTCTACAAGGGCTACCCGCACGGCATGCTGACCACCCATGCCGACGTGCTGAACCCGGACCTGCTGGCGTTCATCAAGGGCTGAGAATCGGTGCGGGCGGCAGGGTCACCGACCCGCCGCCCGTTTCGAACCCGTCGCCTATCGACGACTCAGCGCGAGGTGCTGCCGGGCTGGCGGCCGCGCATGTAGTGCCGCTCCGGGTGGTAGCGCGGCTTGAACATCTGGGCGATCCAGTCCCGGATCTGGGTCCACATGCGCTACGGGCCTCCTCAGCCCTTATTCAGTGCGGCGCGGACGGCGGCGATGCCGTCCTCTCCACCGCGGGTGGTCACGCCGGCGAGCCAGCCGGCCAGGAGATCGGGGTGAGCCTTGAGATACCGCGCGGCGGCTGCCTTGCCGTCCGCCCCCTCGTCCAGGATCGTCCCCATGATCTGGTTTTCCATGTCCACGGTGAACGTCAGCTGTGACAGCAGCCGGGCGAGATTCGGGCAATTGTTAGACAAGTCTCGCCTCGTCACGGTGTAGACGGTGGCGCGGCCGTAATTCGGGCCGAAATAGGCGTCGCCGCCGCTCAGATAGGCGATCGGGAACTTCGCGTTCATCGGATGCGGCTCCCAGGCCAGGAAGGCGATCCACTCGTTTCGCCGCACCGCGCGGTCGACCTGGCTCAGCATGCCCTGCTCGCTCGATTCGACCAGGGTCCAGCCGTCCAGGCCGAAATCCTTGGTGTCGATCATCTTCTGGATGTTCTGGTTGGCCGGCGCCCCGGGCTCGATGCCGTAGATCTTACGGTCGAACTTGTCGGCGTGCTTCGCCAGGTCGGCGAAGTCCTTCACCCCGGCCTCGGCGACATAGGCCGGTACCGCCAGGGTGAAGCGGATGCCGTCCAGGTTCGGGCGGATCACCTCGATCGCCTTTTCGGCCACCAGCGGTTCGATGAAGCGACTCTGCGCCGGCATCCAGTTGCCGAGGAAGACGTCGATCTGGCTGTTCTTCAGGCTTTCGAAGGTCACCGGCGGGGCCAGGGTCTCCACCTTCTGGGTATAGCCCAGCGGCTCCAGCAGCGTGCCGAGCACGCCGTTGGTCGAGGTGATGTCGGTCCAGCCCGGATCCGACATGCGCACGGTGGCGCAGCTGTCGGGATCGGCCGCGATGGCGGGCGTGGCCGCCAGCAGCAGGCCGGTCAGGGCAAGGGCGATGAGGCGCGCCATGGTTCGGTCTCCCTGTTGTTGTCGTCCTTGTTGGCGTCGTGGCCGCGCGTGACGCGCGGGAACCGGGCGGCGGCTTCCAGGTCGTCGAGATCCATGTGGTTGCGGATGTATTGCCGGGTGGCGTCCTGCCGCGGCTGCCAGTCCCAGCCATGCAGGGCGCCCCGGCGCAGCGCCGCATCGACGAAGTGCCGCCGCCGCTGGCTTTCCAGCACCTGCTCGCGCAGAAGCGGCAGGTCCCACCGCGCCGCCACCTCGGCCCGGAAGGCGGCGACCCGCGCCGCCTCGGCCGGGTCGGCGGCGCGGTTCACCCGCTCGCCCGGATCGGCCGCCAGGTCGTAGAGCTGGTCGGGGTCGGCCGGGCTGTGGATGAACTTCCAGTCGCCGCGGCGGATCATCACGATCGGCGCCACGGTGCCCTCGGCCAGGTATTCGCCCAGCACCAGGTCGTGCCCGCCGGTGCCGGCCAGATGCGGCAGCAGGCTGCACCCGTCCAGCGGCGTCGGATGCGGCGCGGCCCCCTCCGGCGTCGCGAGGTCGACCAGGGTCGGCAGCAGGTCGGCCGAGGATACGGCGGCGGCGACCCGGCGCGGGGCGAAGCGGCCGGGGGCGTGCACCACCAGTGGGATGCGGCAGCCGCCCTCCAGGAAGCTCATCTTGTACCAGAGGCCGCGCTCGCCCAGGAACTCGCCATGGTCGGACAGCAGGATGGTAACCGTGTCCTCGGCCAGGCCGGTGCGGCGCAGCGCCTCCATCACCCGGCCGAACTGCTCGTCGACATAGGCGATGGCGCCGTAATAGGCGCGCCGGGCTCGGCGGGTCTGCTCCGGCGTGATCGGCGTGCGGTCCAGCTCGCACACCGCGCGCAGGCGGCGGGAATGCGGGTCGTCGGCCGGCGCATCCTCGGGTAGCGGGATATCCTCGTCGCGATGCAGGTTCCAGTACCGCTCCGGCACCGCGAAGGGGTCGTGCGGATGGGTCAGCGACACGGTCAGGCAGAAGGGCTGGCCGTCTGCGGCCCCACCGCCGTTCCGCGCCAGGTCGTACAGACGGCGCTCGGCCGCGAACACCACCTCGTCGTCGAAATCCAGCTGGTTGGTGCGGATGCAGGGGCCGGCGTCGATCACCGACGCCATGTTGTGGTACCAGCTCGGCCGCGCCTCCGGCCGGTCCCAGTCCGGGGTCCAGCCGAAATCCGCCGGGTAGATGTCGGTGGTCAGCCGTTCCTCGAAGCCGTGCAGCTGGTCGGCGCCGCAGAAATGCATCTTGCCGGACAGGATGGTGCGATAGCCCAGCGCCCGCAGCGCATGGGCGAAGGTCGGGATGTCGGAGGGGAATTCGGCGGCGTTGTCATAGGCGCCGATCGCCGAGGGCAGCCGGCCGGACATGAACACCGCGCGCGACGGGCCGCACAGCGGGCTGTTGCAATAGGCGGCGTCGAACACCACCCCGTCCCGCGCCAGCGCCGCGATCACCGGCGCCTGCACCACCGCATTGCCATAGGCCGGCAGGGCGAAGGGGGTCAGCTGGTCCGCCATCAGGATCAGGATGTTCGGGCGTCGCGCCGCTGCTGCCACGATGGGCCTCTCCCTGTTTTATATGTCCGGGGAGACAGGGTGGGGCGCGGCCGGCAGGATCGTGAAGACCGCGGCCGCTCATGCAGCTATTATCCCTGTTTATGGCAACCCGACGCCGCGACCTGCCGCCGATGCCGGCGCTCCTGGCCTTCGAGGCCGCGGGGCGCCTGTCGAATTTCAGTGCCGCGGCGCGTGAGCTCGGGGCCACCCAGCCGGCCGTCTCCCATCAGATCGCCGCATTGGAGGCGCGGCTGGGCACGGCCCTGTTCCGGCGGCTGCACCGCGGCGTCGCTTTGACCGCGGAGGGCGAACGGCTGCTGCAGGTGGTGACCCGGTCGCTCGACGCCATCGCCGACACGGCGGCGGAGATCCGCCAGGCGCGCGACCCCGGCGGGCTGACCGTCGCCACCGATTTCGCCTTCGCCACCTACTGGCTGCTGCCGCGGCTGGAGCAACTGCGGGCGGCGCTGGGCGGGGTCGAGATCCGCATCCTGGCCAGCCAGGACGTGCTCGACCCGCGCGACCGCGCCGTCGACGCGGTGGTCGCCTTCGGGGCGGGGCGCTGGCCTGGCTGCACGGTCGACCGGCTGTTCCCGGAAAGCGTGGTGCCGATCTGCAGCCCCGCGATGCTGGCCCGGCTGCCACGTCTCGCCGCGCCGGCCGACCTCCTCGACCAGCCGCTGCTGCATCTCGACAGCCCGGACCCGGCGCGCTGGCTCGACTGGCCCGGCTGGTTCCGCGGCCAGGGGGTGGACGGCGCGCCGCGCGGCCGGTCGCTGCGTTTCAACAACTACCCGCTGGTGCTGCAGGCGGCGCTGGCCGGACAGGGCGTGGCGCTGGGCTGGCGGCCGCTGGTCGACGACCTGCTGGCCGCCGGCCAGCTCGTCGCCTGCCTGCCCAACCCCTACCGCACCCAGCGCGGCTATTTCCTGGCCCAGCCTTTGGCCGACCGGCCGGACCCGCTGCGCGCCGCCTTCCGCGACTGGCTGGTGGCCGAGGCGGCGGGGCAGGAGGGCGGCCGCTGACGGATGGCGCTCGGCCGGGCGGCGTCCCGGTCCGGAAGGGGTTGTGTCCCGGGGAGTGATGTAGCTGGGCGTAACGGCCTGTCGAAGGGGCGCGGCTTTTGCGAAGGCCCGGCGCAGTTCCGGTAGAAGCACCGTCGTGCAGCATTGTGAAACTACGCGTCCGTCGGGGCTTCGCCGCCTTCTAGGTAGATGTCCGAGGCAGCGCTATCGACGATGCCCCAAGAGGTCGATCGAACCGGGACCACCGCCCAGACGACGCCCTCATGATCCTTCCCTCCACCATCAATTTCCGGCGGGAGTCGGGTGGAACAATTGGAGAGTGATCCTTCAAAAATGGTCACTCCGTTGCGGAGGAGCTTATGCATGCAATCACCTCAAAGCGAACTTATCGAGTTTTCTTAAAATACCGAGTTTTGACGATATAGAGGAATAGGAGTGCCGTCTATATCGGGCTATGCCAGAGAGACGACCGGGGCGCCACCCGCGGGGGCACCCCGGTTACCTGCGCTAGGCGGCCGGCGGGTCGGCGGCGCGAAACCGGCGCCAGCCCTCGGCGCGCAGATTGCAGGCCGGGCATTCGCCGCAGCCGCGGCCCCAGTCATGCGAGAGTCCGTGAGCACCGGAAGCGCAGAAACCGCCGGCAGGCGGCCGCGCCAGTAGCATTTCCAAACAGTCTCTCAGGCCGGGGCGTGACGCAGCCGGTAATCGCGCGGCGAGCAGGCCATCACCCGCTTGAAGGCGGCGCTGAAGGCGCTGTCGCTGTCATAGCCCAGCGCCTCGGCGACGGCTGAGATCGGCCCGCGGCGGCTGCGCAGGTCGCGCGCCGCGATCTGCATCCGCCAGCGCAGCACATAGTCCAGCGGCGCCAGCCCGACCTTGCGCTTGAAGCGCAGGGCGAAGGTCGAGCGCGAGACCCCGGCCACCGCCGCCAGCTCCGCCACCGTCCAGCGCCGCGCCGGTTCGGCATGCACCGCCCGGATCGCGGCGGCGACGCGGCCGTCCGACAGGGCCGACAGCCAGCCAGGCGGGTGGTCGTCGCGGGAGGCGAGATGCAGCCGCAGCACCTGCACCAGCATCAGATGGGCCAGGTGCCCGGCCACCAGCGCCGACCCCGGCGAGGCGCCGGACGTCTCCGCCGCCAGCCGCTGCAGGGCCCAGCGCAGCACCGCCGCCTCCTCGGAGTCACCGCCGACCACCAGCACCGGCGGCAGGCTGTCCAGCAGCAACGCCGCCTCGCCGTCGAAGCCGAAGCGGCCACCGATCATGAACAAATCCGCGCCGCTGCCGATCACGGCCATGTGGTCCTCGCGCCGGGCGAACACCTGGTGCGCCTCGACCGGCGGCACCGACAGGTCGCTGGCCAGGGT